>NZ_JAHREU010000031.1:0-77150 GCF_020883145.1 Microcoleus sp. CAWBG27 | reverse complement strand
GCGCTCTTGGTGAATATAAGCGAAGAACCCTAAAATATAGGATACAAAAATGTTGTGGCCCTACCCAGATATCAATCCAAAAATTAGGTACGTAGTTGCGCTTGGGCGCTCTTGGTGAATATAAGCGTATAGCGCTAAAATATAGGATACAAAAATGTTGTAGCCCTACCCATATAGCAATCCAAAAATTAGGTACGTAGTTGCGCTTCAGCGCTCTTGGTGAATATAAGCGTATAGCGCTAAAATATAGGACACAAAAATGTTGTATTCCTACCCCATATAGCAATCCAAAAATTAGGTACGTAGTTGGGCAAAGTGCGCTCTTCATAATATAAGCGTATAGCGCCCAAGCGCAACTACATACCTTTAGGATTGCTATAGCCACCAACTAAATCGAAATAAAATCCCTGGCTGTTAGCGGACTGCTTAGTATGCCGAAGAAACTGGCAAGAACTTCTCCACTGCTGGCAATTTCGATGGTTGTTGAAATATCGGCTTGAGTAATTCTCAGTTGGTTGAAGCTCAAACCTCTGGTCAAACCAATTGAATCTTGACCTTGTTGAAAGTCTAGAAGTGTATCTGTACCGGCGCCTGCTCCTAACACAAATACGTCGCGTCCAGCGCCACTAATTAACAAATCTGCACCTACTCCGCCAACGAGGGTATCGTCGCCGTCTCCCCCGCTCAAATTGTCATCTCCTTTGCCGCCGAATAACTGATCGTTGCCGAGGCCACCGCTGATAATATCGTTACCTTTATTGCCGCTGAGAGTATCGTTTCCCCCATTACCAGTGATAATATCGTCCCCTCCCAAACCTGAGGTTGTATTGTTGGCATCGTCGCCTACTAAATTATTAATTTGGGAGAGGTCGAGAGCAGTTCTCATTGCAAGAACGTTTCCGAGAAAAGAGGTTCCCGGAGTGGTTCTCAATTGCTCTAAACTGCTGCGGGAAGCCAGGGCTTTCCCTAAGGGTGGCAGCGCAAAGTTTAAGCCTGCTAACAGCTCTAAATAATCTGAATCTGTAAAATTGAAATCCGGGCGGCTCAACTGGTCTACAGATATCTCTGTCTTGGTCAAACCGGGAGGAGGAGAGCTTAACAAACCACTTTGGGTGTGCTTGTCCAAGACAAGTAGCGGGTTAATAATCGGGTTAGTAAATGTTTCAAGAACTACTTTTCCGGGGATAAAAGCTTCTCCTCCCAAACTAACAAAATCGCCACTAACTATATAGTGAGTTACATTTTTGCCTGCACTCGCTTTCTGCTTAAATGTATTGACTATATTTTGAGCAATTCCGGGAGAATTAAAGGTAACAATATCTCCGATCGCAGATGTGAATTCTGTGGCGGCTAGTTGCGTTATGGCGCCGCCCAAGCTGTGCCCGAGAAGGTCTGGTGGCAAGCGGCGGGGGTTTTTTGTTGTGTCTTGACCGATTTGTGTCAGCCAAGTTCCTAAGGCTTGTTTGTTGGCTTCAAATTGGTTGAAGCCGATGCTTCGCTTGTCTGCATTGGCAATATCGTCTACGAGGGAGTCGGTGCCGCGAAATACTAGAACTGGCGGTTTGTCTGGGGTGGTGGAGATTAAGCCGATCGCGTGAAATCCCGTTAGGGGATCGTCAAAAGTGCGATCGATTCGGTAGCCGGCAGCCGTCAAACCAGCTTGAACTACAGTTTGTAACTGGGGGTTGTTATCTATGTAAACAAGCTGCTTGGCTATATTTTCGTAAGCGGCGGGGGAGGATGGCATATTTTTGTTATTTCCTGTGGTTTGATTGGGATTGGCTTTTTAAGCTAATCAACTCATTTTACAGTAAATTAGGTTGATAAACAATATTGATTTCTCCTATTGCGCGTTCCTAAATCACCCAATAGTCGGTTTGTGGCAGCGGATTTCGCAATAGCAAAAAACACACCAAAAAAGATTTCGGCGCAAGAACTTGCAGTTGTTGCGCTACCCAAACTACTATTTTTATCCATTAAATCTGCACGAAATCCGGTCGCGTGAGGTCGTTAGCCGACACGCCTCTGACGGTAGCAATAATTTCCCCTGTAATCGGGATAGTAATTACAGCTCCCTCAGCACTTGGGGTAACAATAATTTGAGGGTAAGTTAGACCCCGCGATAGGCCAATTAAATCTTCACCCTTTTTAAAATCGACAATCACATCTGCTCCGCCACCGGATTCTAATACAAAGCGATCGCGCCCTGCACCGCCAATTAAAAAATCGTTGCCAAATTCGCCGGAAATGAGGTCGTTTCCGTCGCCACCATCCAAAAAATCGTTGTTTCTGCCACCGTACAAGAAGTCGTCGCCACTGTCGCCACTGAGGCTGTCATTATCTCGATTGCCTCTGAGGGTGTCGTTACCGGCGTTGCCGATAATTGTATCCTCTCCAGGGCCACCGCTAGCAGTATTGTTGCGAGCGTCGCCTAATAAATAATTTGCTTGCAGGGGAGCTAAACCGAATTGCATTTGTCTGATTAAGTCCACAAACGAAAATTCTGAGGCTGTTCTCAAACTCTCTGCACCGGCTCGGTTTCTGATTGCCACTGACACATTTGCTAGGGGAAAATTTAGTGCAGCAATAAACTCGTTAAAATCTGAGTCGTTGTTACTATAGGTAAATTCGGGACTGTTTAAGTTTTCAAGGGAAAATTGCCTCTGGAAAAAATCTGCGGGTGGAGCAGTTAACAAATTTTCTCTGCGATGTTTGGCTAAAACACTTAAGGGATTAATACTAGGATCTGTGAAAGTTTGGAGAAATACTTTTCCCTGGATAAATGCTTCGCCAAACAAACTGACAATATCTCCGCTGACAATGTAGTGACTGACATTTTTGTTGCCTGCCCTACTGAGATTTCTCCGAAAATTGCTGGCGATATTCGCTGAGACTCCGGGAGAGTTGAAAGTCAAGATATCGCCGCTCAGAGATGTGTATTCGCTGGCTACAATTTGAGCGATCGCTCCGCCCCAACTGTGGCCGACGACATCGGGTAATAATTTGCTGGGGTTTTTGGCAGTATCTTGACCGATTTCTGCGAGCCAGTTTTTGATACTATCTTTGTTTTTTTCAAATTCGGGTAAGCCTATGTCGCGGGAGGCAGAAAACATAGCGTCGCCGTCGATGAAGTCGGTACCTCGAAATACGAGGACTGGCGGTTTGGTGGGGTCAGAGGAACCGAAGCCGATCGCGTAAAATCCGGTTTCTTTGTCGTCCAATATGCGATCGATATAGTAGCCGTTAGTGTCCAGGAAGCGCGAAACTTGATTTTGCGCGTTCGGCTTTTGATTCAAAAAAACAATTGACTTAGCCAGAGCTTCATAAACAGCAGGCGAGGCACTCATAATATTTTATTTGGTGTTTGTTGGTATTTGCGATCGCTCTGGTTTTGAGCTAATTTTCCACTATCAGCCATTATAACTGACAAGATTTGTATGGTACACTTGATAATATCTACTCAAAAATCATTTTTTGCGGTTATGACTATCATTCGTCAATACATTGCTCCATTGATCGCAATATTAGTATTTTTCGTGGCTCTGGTAGCAGTCAGCGCTCGCATCTTTTTGCCGGCTGACATGGCTGCCCCAGCACCGATTGAGGAACCGATCCCGCAAAAGCAAGCGGTATCCGTGAATCCTATTTTCTTGGGGCTCAATTATTCCTCTCTCCCTGTCGAAATTCGCTGATGTCTGCTCAGTTGATACCGGGCTACGGGCTGCGATCGGGTTCTGGACTCGATCGCGCAAAACTGCTAAAGTTCCTGCACCATACTTACCGAGAGCTTTACCCCGATCGCGAATTGGGACATTTGGCTCAAACTGTCGAGCAGTATTTTTCTAAACAGACGCCGCTTTGGTGGGTAGAGTGCCTGAAAAACAGCCCGTTCGAGGGAGAAAGTTTTTCCGGGATCCCCTCGCAGTCGGCAAATCCCACATCAGTTGTCGGATGTTTGTGGTTGGGAAATGCGATCGACCAAACCACTGGAGAACGCCACGGTCACATTTTTCTGCTCTACATAGCACCGGAGCACCGCCGTCAGGGACTCGGTGCAGCTTTAGTTATTCAGGCAGAAAATTGGGCGCGTTCAAGAGGCGATCGGCAAATTGGTTTGCAAGTTTTTCTGAGCAATCAGCCTGCGATGAATCTCTATCAAAAATTAGGTTATGAGAGTCATTCTGTATGGATGATCAAAGATCTTTGAAAAACCAGAGGTATTTGTTTGCAGTCAGAACTAGAGTTCGGATTCATCTAAATGATGAGGACTCTTCCTCCAGCAAGGCGAACAATAGGAGGACTTGAGAGTTGAATCGGAATGCTTTTATTGCCGGAAATGCTAATTTATATTTACCGCTGAATCAGTTGCGCCCGTAGCATCCTCTCTGCGGTAAAGTTTTTTTATGAACAATAACGACTACACCAACGCCCTCGATCTTGATACGGAACTGGAAAGCCCTTTGGATCATTTTGATGAATCCGAACCCCCGCTACCAGATCCAGAGGAAATGCTGCCTTTGCTGGAATCGCCGGAACCTCAGCACCGGATGATGGCGGCGCGGGCTTTTTGCGAACTCCAGGACGATCGCGCGATTTCGCATTTAATTAATTTGTTAAGAGACGGTTGTCCCTTGGTGCGGGTGAGTGCGGCCTATGCTTTGGGGCGAAATCCAAGTCCCGATGCTGTGGAACCGCTGATCGAGCAACTCAACCGCGATTGGAACGGTTACGTTCGCAAAGGGGTAGTTTGGGCCTTGGGAAATTGCAGAGATCACCGCGCTTTATCGCCCTTAATTGATGCTCTGAGAACTGATATTTCGGCGGTACGTTTGTGGGCGGCGAGTTCTCTGGGTCAAATGGCAAAAGTTGGTTACTATGTGGTGATTGCCGGGATTCCACCGTTGATTCAAGCATTGCGAAGAGACTCTGTATCTGCCGTTCGCAGTAATTCCGCTTGGGCGATCGGGCAACTGGCGCGCGAGTTGCCGAATAATGTAGTGTACGCTGGGGCGATCGACGCTTTAATTGAATCTTTAGAAGAAGATGAAGACATGGGCGTGCGCGACGATGCTAAATCTTCGCTGTTGCGAGTCGGAGACCCGCGCGGTTTGCAGATTATTGAAGACTTAGAAATGGAAGGAATATTATAATGAATATTCCACAATTAAACACCATTTACCAATTACAATTTACCCGTTACCAATTATGAACTTCATCAATCCCAAAACAGATTTTGGCTTCAAAAAAATCTTTGCATCGCCCCAGCACAAAGAAGTTTTGATTAGCTTCCTGAATGCCATGCTCTACAACGCAGAGCCGACAATTCAAGACTTAGAAATCATCGACCCCTACGCCGCACCAGCAATTACTGGTTTAAAAGACACTTACCTGGATGTCAAAGCAAAAATTACAGGAAACACAACTGTAATTATCGAAATGCAGGTAATTAATGTAGAAGCTTTTACCAAGCGCGTCATCTATAATGCAGCCAAAACCTACGCAACTCAACTCAAACCAAGAGAAGGCTACTCAAAATTAAATCCCTTAATTGCCTTAACAATTACCGATTTTGTTTTGTTTGAAAACACCGACAAATTTCTCACCCATTTTGTCTTTAAAGAAGTCGAAGAAAACATCGAATATTACCGAGAAATAGAGTTATTTTTTCTGGAGCTACCTAAATTCAATAAAAGATTAGAAGAAGTTGAAGGCTTGATTCAAAGTTGGACTTATTTTATCAAAAATGCTCCCGAACTTGAGGAAATACCGGAAAAATTTGCATCAGTACCGGAATTGCAAACAGCTTTTAATATCGCCAATAGGTCTAATTTAAACCTTGAGGAATTACAAGCATTAGAAAAACGGGAAATGTTTTTTGAAGACCAGCGCGGTTCTGTGATTAAAGGTCGTCGAGAAGGTAAAATAGAGGGGCAAATAGAATTAATTATGCGTCTACTCCGGCGGCGTACTGGTGAGATTTCGCCGGAAATTCAAACTCGCATCCAGAAGCTATCGGCTGAAAAATTAGAGAGTTTAGGAGAAATATTGTTAGATTTTACCAGTCAACAAGATTTGATTGCTTGGCTGGAATCAGTGTCAGCATAAGTTTGGTTCTGCCACAGGAT
This sequence comes from Microcoleus sp. CAWBG27, assembly GCF_020883145.1. NCBI lineage: Bacteria > Bacillati > Cyanobacteriota > Cyanophyceae > Oscillatoriales > Microcoleaceae > Microcoleus > Microcoleus sp. CAWBG27. The sequence goes on along the minus strand of NZ_JAHREU010000031.1, from coordinate 71,025 downwards.
TTACCAATTACAATTTACCCGTTACCAATTATGAACTTCATCAATCCCAAAACAGATTTTGGCTTCAAAAAAATCTTTGCATCGCCCCAGCACAAAGAAGTTTTGATTAGCTTCCTGAATGCCATGCTCTACAACGCAGAGCCGACAATTCAAGACTTAGAAATCATCGACCCCTACGCCGCACCAGCAATTACTGGTTTAAAAGACACTTACCTGGATGTCAAAGCAAAAATTACAGGAAACACAACTGTAATTATCGAAATGCAGGTAATTAATGTAGAAGCTTTTACCAAGCGCGTCATCTATAATGCAGCCAAAACCTACGCAACTCAACTCAAACCAAGAGAAGGCTACTCAAAATTAAATCCCTTAATTGCCTTAACAATTACCGATTTTGTTTTGTTTGAAAACACCGACAAATTTCTCACCCATTTTGTCTTTAAAGAAGTCGAAGAAAACATCGAATATTACAGAGAAATAGAGTTATTTTTTCTGGAGCTACCTAAATTCAATAAAAGATTAGAAGAAGTTGAAGGCTTGATTCAGAGTTGGACTTATTTTATCAAAAATGCTCCCGAACTGGAGGAAATACCGGAAAAATTTGCATCAGTACCCGAAATGCAAACAGCTTTTAATATCGCCAACCGGTCAAGTTTAAACCTTGAGGAATTACAAGCATTAGAAAAACGGGAAATGTTTTTTGAAGACCAACGCGGTGCTGTTATCAAAGGGATGCAAGAAGGCCGCCAAGAAGGCCGTCAAGAAGGTCTAATTGAGGGACAAATAGCATTAATTATGCGTCAAATCGCGCGGCGTACTGGTGAAATACCAGCAACAATCCAAACTCGCATCCAGCAGTTATCTTCCCAACAATTAGATGATTTAGGAGAAATTTTGCTAGATTTTACCAGTCAACAGGATTTGATAACTTGGTTGGAATCGATGTCAGCATAAAAGTATGACCCACCCTACAAGTCTAGAGTAGGGTGGGGCTCCATCTATAATCTACAAGTTTGTTGAATATCTGGTAGCGATGCACCCTACCAATTATCACCACATAGCTAATCTAACAAGTCTGGTTCTCGGCGCACAATCATGTCATAAAGTGGTTGAAAGCTAAACCATCCCATGCGGTGAGAGCCTACTTGCTGCTGTGTCAAACGAGCACATTCTGGCTTGATGAGAATGGGTTTTCCGGCTGCTTCGGCCATTAACTGCGCCTGACAAGAACGTTCCATTGCAATAAACCACCAAGCTGCTTCATCTACTGTTTCACCTACTGTTAACAGTCCGTGATTTTGTAAAATAATTGCTTTTTTATCTCCTAAAGTTTTGGCGATACGTTTAGCTTCTTCGATTTCCAAAACAACTCCGGTGTAATCGTCAAATAAAGCGTGATCCTCATAAAAAGAACAAGCATCTTGAGTCAGCGGGTCGAGTAACTGGCCCAAACTCGACCAACTTTTGCCGTAGGGAGAATGGGCGTGGGCTGCTGCGATAACGTCGGGCCGGGCTGCGTGAACTTGCGAATGAATGGCAAATGCTGCTTCGTTTACGGATTTATTTCCTTCAACAACTTCGCCTTTGTGGTTGACTAAAATTAGGTCGCTGACTCCAATTAAACTAAAGTGCATTCCAAAGGAATTTACCCAGAAATAATCTAGGTGTTCGGGGTCGCGGACGGTGATGTGTCCGGCAATTCCTTCGGTGAATCCGAAACGACCAAATAATCTGAGTGCGGCGGCTAAACGCTGTTTGCGGTGGCGGCGTTCTTCTTCAATTGAGTTGAATGTCGGTGGTTGAAAAGTGACTTTTGGAACTTTTACTGCAATCATATGTTTGGGAATTGGGAATTGGGCATTGGGCATTGGGCATTGGACATTGGTTGTTATTTGTTATTTGAGCCGCGTTTCCTCAGACTTTTGACTGACATCGGTTACATCCGCCGAGCGAATCCGTTGCCGAACTTGTTCGCTCAGGCGCAAACCTGCTATATTTTTGCAGTCGAAAGTGGCGTTATTGCCGGGGCGCCGTTCGATTAATTCGATAATTTGTCCGGCGGGGTTTTGCAGAAACCACTGGGTTAATGAGCCAGCATCTAAAGGACGATCGGATAGCGGTTTAAAGTTTTTATTTTGCCATATTGTAGCAGCATTCTGTACGTTTTCAACTCGGAGCGCGACGTGGTGAACTGCTTTTAATCCCCTTGTTTGCTGGAAGCGATGCGTTTGGTCGCCGGCTGCGTGGGGCGCATCCAATACTACTAAGCCTCCGGCTGGCATTAATAATGTCATTAAATGCAGCCATAAATCGGAGGGAATGTTAATGTTGTCCGAACAAAAGTTGATTGGGAATAAGTCGGGGCCTTCAACTGTTTTGGCGCCGAAGGGGCGAAAAGATTCGGCGTAGTTTTCGAGTTGAGTGCGACTGGGAAATGTGATGACAAAGTGGTCGATCGCAACTTGTTCGTCGTACAGGTGTGTTTCAAACGTCCAGGTTGTTAAAAATTCGGGAGTGATAAATTTGGGGTTGAATTCCAGTAAGCCGTTGTTTTCGAGGAAAGGTGAGTCAAGGTGGCGATCGAACTTTAGGGTTTGTAGATTCAAGTTTTTCATGTCTCTCACCCGATGTTAAGTACGCAAAACAGCGAATTTTGTCTGCATTCTGAAGTTGACGCACAGTTGGTGCGCCTTATTTCAAAAATAACACAAAATTTAATACTGGCAAGCCGATCGCAACTCCCAAACCTCGATCGACCAATCTCAAAGCCTAAAATAGTATCATTTGCCGATCGCCATTCCGGCCAACCACGCCGTAGTCCACGCACTTTGGAAGTTGAAACCGCCCGTCACGCCGTCGATATCCAAGATTTCGCCAGCAAAGAAAAGTCCGGGACAGCGGCGACTTTCCATTGTCTTGAAATCCACTTCCTTGAGGTTGACACCGCCGCAGGTGACGAATTCTTCCTTAAATGCGCCTTTTCCTGCGATTTGATATTCGCCTTGGACGAGTTCGAGGAGGAGTTTATCGATCGCCTTATTGGATAAGTCAGCCCAGCGTTTTTGTTCGTCAATGCCGATCGAACTTGTCAAACGTTCCCAGAGGCGGCGCGGCATCGGAAAGGGACAGCTAGAGACGATTAATCGGTGCGACAACTGCGATTTTACCCCTAGCAGTTGTTGTCGCAAAACCTCCGCATTGTACTGGGGAAGCCAATTAATCAGCACAGATGTTCGATAATGGCGATCGTGCAAAAATCTCGCACCCCAAGCCGAAAGTTTGAGTACAGCAGGCCCGCTGACACCCCAGTGAGTGATTAACAAAGGCCCGCTTTGTTCTAATTTTGCTCCCGGCAATTTCACCTTAGCATTCGGAACCGAAACCCCGGCTAAATCTTTGATTCTGTTATCAGCAATATTAAAAGTAAATAGAGAAGGGACTGGCACTTCTACAGTATTACCTAACTCTTTTGCCCATTTGAAACCCGACGGATTGCTGCCTGTAGCTAGCAAAATGCGATCGCACTTCAACTCTTCCCCCGATTTCAACTCTATTTCAAACCCAGTTTCATCCGTAGGGGCGGTGCCCCCGTGCCCGCCCGAACCGTTTTCGCCCTCTGCTGCGGTATTCCCGGTTAATTTCTTTACTGAAACGACTGCATCGCCAGTGCGAATTCTCACGCCTGCATCCTCAGCAGCGCGGATCAAACAGTTAACAATTGTCTCCGAATCGTCTGTAATCGGAAACATTCGCCCGTCTGCTTCTGTTTTCAATTTAACGCCGTGACTGGCGAACCAATCAACAGTATCGCGGGGTTGAAATCTAGTAAAAGCACCGCGCAGAGCTTTTCCACCTCTGGGGTAATTCTGCACTAAAACACCGGGGTCAAAACAAGCATGAGTAACATTGCAGCGTCCGCCGCCTGAAATGCGAACTTTTGCTAGAAGTTGGCGGCCTGCTTCTAATAAAGTGACGCGGGCTTGCGGGTAGGTTTTGGCACAGGTAATTGCACTAAAAAAACCCGCTGCACCCCCGCCTATGATTGTAATTTTTAGCATTCGATCGGACAAATTTTTTCTCGCTTATTCTTCTGGTTCAAAATCGGATTTTGCAGCCCCGCAAGTGGGACAAACCCAATCGTCGGGGATATCTTCAAAGGCTGTACCGGGCGGTATGTCTCCGTCGGGGTCGCCTACTTCTGGATCGTAGACGTAATTGCAAACTGTACAAACGTATTTTTGCATTTGCTTTCTCAATTTTAGATTGTCAGCCTGTTGATTGTACTTGACAGGGCAAGTTTGTGCAATACCAGAAAAGTTAAGTTTTTCACAAGTTACTATTCACAATTATAAAATAGACCTCTTGCAAAATAATTTTATGCTATGGCAATCCTAAATCAGTTGCATAATTTTTGTAGGGCAATCCTCTCGTGAATATCCCGATCGATCGGAGGGCAGGTGCGGGGCACGGCCCTTAGATATCTGCATGAATCATTGAGTAATGGTATATAATGAAAGGCTTTACTTGATTGAATTAAAACTCCTAACTTAGGCTTTTAAAGTCTGGCAAGTTAACTAAATAGCTAACTGGCATCACGATATAGCCTTTCTCAAAAAGATGAGGTATAACTGATAGCTCGATAACCGCTTAGACCTATAGGGCCTTCTTCCCAACAACGTCCGCGAATCTTTCTGAGAATTGCTATATTTATCTCAGGTAAATTATAATCTCTAACATGATTGGTGTCATGTCAATACAATAATATCTAAACGCTAAGCTTGAGAAAAAGTAAATTTGACTTTTGTTATACTTGAACTGCGCCAAAAGAAAGGCGCAGTTACATAAACTCTACCCGATCGCACTTTCGCAACATTAACCAATGCCCCTAGCACCTTTGTTTCCTGTCGTTCATCCCATTCTCAAAACAGCTTTTCCCGGATGTCTGTGGACGGGAGATATCAACAGCCGAGAAATTGCCCTAACATTTGATGACGGGCCGCACCGGCTGCACACACCTCAATTGCTAAAAGTTTTAGATAAATACGACATCAAAGCAAGTTTTTTCTGGCTGGGTTTTTGCGTGGACAGGCATCCAGAAACGGCTAAAGAAGTGTACGATCGCGGACACTGGATCGGCCTCCACGGCTACCAGCACGTATCGTTTGCCAAACTCAAAACTCACGAACTCAAACACAGTTTAGCAGACACGCAAAAAGCAATTAGCAAAGCTTGCGATTTAGACCCAAAATTAATCCGCGACGTGCGGCCGCCAAACGGCATTTTTACGCCGCGAACATTAGAGTTATTGCAACAGTGGGAATATCGCCCGGTAATGTGGAGTGTTGTCCCGGAAGATTGGGTGCGGCCGGGGGTGATGAAAGTTACGAGTCGCGTCGTTCAGCAAACAGAAAATGGTTCAATAATTGTACTGCACGACGGTTATTGCGGCGGCGAAGATGTGGCGACTTCTGCTGATAAAATTATTCCATTGCTGTTGTATAAAGGTTACAATTTTGTAACAATCGATCGCCTTTGGCAACAAATTTCTGCCTGATGGCGTCAGTACGATCGCTCCTGGGAACCAAAAAACCGGGTTTTTTAACCGAGATTGTGGGTTTTTAGCCCGCGATTGCGCGATCGCAAAACCCGGTTTTGACGCACCCCTCTGCAAGTCCTAATTCTCATAAATTCATGAAAAAAATACTGTTTGTAGCATCTTTGGGTTTGGCGGTGTGCGGATGGGCGATCGAGCTTTCTCCTGTTTCCAGCCAAACAGAAACTAGAATTGTCGTACAGCAGCCAGCCGGTGACGTATCCGCGCCTGCTGTCAACTCAAAACCCTTTCAAACCGAACTGCTAAGCCCGGGAGTGGAACCCCGACAGCAACTGCGTTTAAAACCAAATTTAGGTATCAAAAGAACGACTACCATGACTGTGAAAACAGAGATGGGAGTATCCGTGGGAGAGAAGTCTATCAATCCGACTAAAGTTCCGACTATGGTCTTAACTATAGAGACACAAGCCACTAAAATTGATGGCAATGGAGATATTCATTACGAGTTTTCCTACGCTAACGCAGATATTGGTGGCGATACTTCAGGTTTGCCAACTGCCGCCGTGGATAGTATGCGATCCGCAGTCAAGAAGTTAGTTGGACTGAAAGGTAATTTCATCATGGATAGTCGGGGTTCTAATAAAGGAGGTAGCTTTACTTTACCGAAAGATGCTGATAATAGCGTCAAACAAATAGTTGAAAATATGTCTAAATCCTTACAGCAGCTTGCCTCGCCGCTACCGGCAGAAGCAGTTGGCAAAGGTGCAAAATGGCGTATTTCTTTTCCATCTAATACTGGTGGCATGAATGTAAATCAAACTGCTATCTATGAATTGATGGACTTGCAAGATGGAGTTGCCACTCTCAAAACTAGCGTAGAACAACAAGCAAATCCCCAAAATTTGACTTTACCCCAATTACCTGCTGGCTCTACTATGGCGGTAAAATCTTTTATGTCTCAGGGTCAAGGAGAAGTTATAATGCGACTGGATCAATTAATGCCTGTTCGTTCCGTCGTTTCTATCAATTCTAATGCTGAAATGACTTTTAAAATTGCAGGTAATCCAGAAGAATCAACCATGAAAACAAAATTGTCGATCGAGATGAATTTGGATTCTAAATAAACAGTTGACAGTTGACAGTTGACAGTTGACAGTTGACAGTTGACAGTTGACAGTTGACAGTTGACAATTGCCCACCTAACACCTAACACCTAACACCTGATATTATGTAAAGCTTCCGAAAGCTTCGATCGCCAATTTGCCACTAGAGGAGTCTGTTCTATGGTTCGATCGCACAAACGTCAAGCTGTCATCGCTTTAGTAGTAGCCCTGGGCACAATCATCGTAAATTTAGTGTTTCCCGGCTTAAATGTAGCGCCAGCATTGGCAGAAGCCAAGTTTAAAGATGTCAAAGACCATTGGGCTCAAGCCTGCATAGAAGAATTAGCCGAGAAAAAAATCATCAGCGGCTATTACGAAGACGGCACTTTTCGCCCGAACCGCCCAGTCAGCCGCGCTGAATTTGCTGCGATGCTGCGGAGGGCTTTTCCTGATGCCAAAACCGTCCGCAATCCGATCGACTTTGCAGATATTCCCACGAATTACTGGGGTTATAAAGCAATTCGAGAAGTTTATCAAACAGGTTTTATGTCCGGTTCCAGCGGCAGTATTTTTAACGCGACTTTGAACATTCCCCGCTGGCAGGTTTTGGTAGCCTTAAGCAGCGGCTTGAAATATACGCCTACTGGTTCAGCGCCTGAGATTTTGAATGCGACTTTTGAAGATGCGCGAGACATTCCCGAATTGGCGAGAAATGCGATCGCCGCCGCCGCCGAAAAACAACTTGTAGTCAACTATCCCGCAGTCAAACAGCTAGAACCGACACGCAATGCTACTCGCGCCGAAGTAGCAACTTTTCTGTGTCAGGCGATCGCCAAACCCGGCAAAACAGCCTTAGTTCCCTCGCAATACATCGCGCAAGTTCCGCCGAATATCGGCCCGCCGAGAACCACGGAAATCTCGGAGTCTGGGAAAATTAGGGCAGAAGTGTCTTTTGTGAAAGAAGCAGAAAATGCTAAAAATATCCGCATCAAAATCATCCGTAACGGTCAAAATTTATTAGAAGAACCAGTGCTGATTCCCACTCGTTCTCTAGCAGACAATCCCGACAAAAAAGCCAGCGATGAAGTATCCGAAGGGCGTTTGTTATCCGTGCGAATCCGTGATTTGGACGGCGACAAGGAACCGGAAGTGCTGGCAGATTTAGTCTCACTTAACAGCGGCGTCCGTTGCTGCAATTATTCGTTTATTTACCGCTACGACTCAGCCGCAAAGAAATACACTCACATCAAGCATTTTTGGGGCAATGTGAGTTACGAAATTGTCGATTTTGGCAAAAACGATATCCCGGAGTTCAAGAGTCTGGACGGGCGATTTGCCGAGGCTTTTACCAATTATGCGGACTCTCGCTTACCGCTGCAAATTTGGCAGTATCGATCGGGCAAAATGGAAGATGTGACGAAGCAGTATCTCGTCGAAGTATACACCAATGGTGCTGAGCTGTGGCTGGAATCTCGGAAGCGGTTAAGCGAAGATGCAGAGGTAAAAGGCGTGTTGGCGGCCTTCATGGCGAGCAAGTATGTGGCGGGCCAGGAGGCGGAAGGCTGGCGGTTATTGGAGGGAGTTTATCAAGGGCGCGATCGCACTCAATTCTTTGGGAAGTTGCGCGAGTTTTTGGTGAACACTGGTTATGCGAGTAAGTAGGTTTGGCGAACATTGCAGAGTAGAGGGATAAATTAGCCGGGGACAGAAACATCCCCGGAGTCATCCCGATTTTCATTCCAAGCATTTTTCACTCCGTGCGATCGTCTTGCTCGCTAGCAGAAATATATAATAGCCAAGCGAGCAGGACGATCTGAGTTTTAAAAGTGAAAATGTTAATCCTCAGACGATCCCGCACCAGCGACATCCTCACTAACTCTTCATGTACTTTGTGTGCCACATCTTCAATTTCAGGTAGCAAATGAGCAACACCAAATATCTCTCCAAGGCGAGATGTTTTGAGAAATGCTTGCCTTTGGGCGTGAGTCATTATAACTTTTGTCCCAGCCATTACTTCATCAGTAGTCAACAATTCTTGCACCTCCCCATTCGCTTTCTCAAGGTACGTTGTTGCGCTTCAGCGCTCTTTATAATATCAGGAAAGAGCGCTAAAGCGCAACAACATACCTAATTTGTCTGACGACAATAAAACTGCCCTAGGTTGCCCCGATAGATAGGGGTAGGCACTCTGATATATCAGAAAATTATTTTTGCAAGAGGTCTAATTATAAAGCAACTCCAAACCCTCTGCGCGATTCTAGTAGGGTGCGTCAGAAGCTGACACACCCTACAGTATACGATACTTACCAGATAAATTGTCTCTGCACATATTCGGCTAATTCTTGATTGTGCTGCTGAAAATACTCGCGCAGTCGCTGACAGACAACATCATTCGCCGGCTGATAATTACCACCGTTATATTGTTTGTAGTCGCGGAGTTGATAATCTGGTAAATCTAAAAAATTAAAGACTTGGCTGAGTGTCGCAGCCGGATTCGCATAAAATTCTTCACTCTGCAAAATCAAAAACTGCTCTTTGGGAAAAAGATTCATCCACTGTTTGAGGCTGCAAGCATAAAGACTCTTATAAATATAATGACAATCTTTCCAAAAACTTTTATCTGCTAAACTTGTTTCGGTAGCTGCAGAAAGTAATTGCAACTCAGCATCGATCGCCTTTTCAAACGTCCTGCATTCCGTTCCGCGCCTCACCAGCATTTGATAGTGCGACAAAGCGCGATCGACTGGATTTCGCAAAATCACAATCAGCTTGACTTTTGGCAAACATCCGTGCAATCTTGACGCAGCTAGCGGGTGAGTCAGATAAGTCGGAGTTGCTTCTCCTGTCAAAAAATGATGCGCGTCTATTGGCGGCGGAAAGTGCGCTTGATACCAAGCTAATCCTTTGTTGAAATGTTCTGAGAAGAAACAGATTTCTTTATTGGCAGCGGGTAAAATATGAGGGTGCGAAGTGATATATTTGTAGAGCGAAGTTGTGCCGCACCTCGGAGAACCGATGATGATGAAATCGGGTTCGCGCGATCGCCTTAAATTCCATTCAACTTGGGACAGTTCCGGGCGAGATGCTACAGTTTGCAAGCGGACTGCGGTTTGAAAAAGTGCGATCGACTCCTGGATTTGTCCCTGCTTGCTGAGCGCCACAGCCAAGTTAATGTAAGCTAAGGGAAAATTTGGCAAAATCTCGATAACTTCCCGGTAAAGAGCCACCAAACCGTCAATCAGAGGAGAATCTTTGGGGAGGGGCGCGTACATTAACGGGAAGTAAGCGGCGGTAAAGTTTGGTTGCAGGAGAATAGCTTTTTGGTGACAGGCGACTGCTGCGGCAATTTGGCCGTTTTGTTGCAGGGCTTTTCCTAAATCGTGGTAAGCTGAGGGCGAATTGGGATTTTGGACGATCGCATTTTCGTAAAGCGCGATCGACTGTTGCAATTTTTCGCGATCGTTTAAGTTGTTCTGCATTTAAATTGTATTTAAATAAACAATCAAATTAGTCGGGTGGGCTTCGACGCTGCCCAAAATATGCAATTTCTCCCATTGTTTTGGGTGTCTTTAGAAAAGATATTTGAAAGTATTATCCTCTCGCCCGGGCCTCGCTAATATCAAATCCCGTAGCATCGGAATTATTCATCTCTCTCTTCTCTCTCTGCGCCCTCTGCGTTCTCTGCGGTTAAATCACCTGACGATACAATTGGAAACGATATAATACCAATTTAATGTGAAGTTGCATATATCCCGATCCCCCTAAATCCCCCTTAAGAAGGGGGACTTTGATCGGAATCTTGTCCCCCCCTTATTAAGGGGGGTTAGGGGGGATCGGATTTCGGAATTCTACGGGGCCTCATAAAAAATTGGTATAACCGCAAAACTCATACAGGAATCCTGTAATAACCGCGCATCATCACCTTAACATCCAAATGCTTCATATCTGCCGTAGAAGCATCGTGAATCATATTTTCAGTCGGTGCAATATAAGCCTCACCCGGTGCAATTCTCAGCTTCACCACCGGATATTCTGGATAGCGCTGAATAAACTGATAAGTTAACTGTCGCGTCCAAGGTTTCCCAAGATCAGCATCAGAACATCCCAGCATTTGAAAAATGTCCATCTCAGTCAAATTCACAAACAAAAAATAACGGCTATCCCGCCCTAAATTCACACAAATCCGATTAGTAGCCTCCTGCTTTTTATCCAGGGGCAGATTGTCCCAACTATCAGTATGCAAACCGTTGCGACAACCGCGTTTGTTATCAATTGTCGCCGTACTCAATCCCGGCTGTCGGCCTCCCATACCGCTGATAACTGGTGGCGAATCCGACAGACAAAAAGGCTTAAAATAGTCAATTAGTCGATCGAGTATCTGTCCGCATTTTTCCTGAGACTTAAACTCAGCCACCTGTAGGGGAGTGGTTAGCGAAGCGATAGCAGTATCAGCCAACAAAGCCAAAACATCCGCAGGTAAACGCACAATTCCCACACCCGCATAGTGGGGTGGCGGTTCGTCTGTCCAAAGCAGGGCCGACTCTGCGGGCGTCGGTTCCCTCCAAGGTTCTCTGGGCATAAAAGCACCTTCACAATACTGAAGGCGATCGGGCGAAGTGTCAACAGCTAGCTGCGTACCCGAACTCAGCCACACTCGGGGAATTGTGCACTCTTTTGTAGTTTCCAACTCCCGATTTTGACAGCGATAAATTACTATACTTTGACGGAGATTGCACATTATTTAATATTGCTCAATCGCACTTATTAAAAACCCGTTCGTAGTAAGGACTTTAGTCCTATCTTCCCAGTTTCCCGTTCGTAGTAAGGACTTTAGTCCTATCTTCCAAGTTTCCCGTTCGTAGTAAGGACTTTAGTCCTATCTTCCAAGTTTCCCGTTCGTAGTAAGGACTTTAGTCCTATCTTCCAAGTTTCCCGTTCGTAGTAAGGACTTTAGTCCTATCTTCCCAGTTTCCCGTTCGTAGTAAGGACTTTAGTCCTATCTTCTAAGTTTCCCGTTCGTAGTAAGGACTTTAGTCCTATCTTCCAAGTTTCCCGTTCGTAGTAAGGACTTTAGTCCTATCTTCCCAGTTTCCCGTTCGTAGTAAGGACTTTAGTCCTATCTTCCAAGTTTGTAAAGCAAGGACTGAAGTCCTGACTACGAACTTTTGAGGACTGAAGTCCTGACTACGAACTTTTGAGGACTAAAGTCCTGACTACGAACTTTTGAAGACTGAAGTCCTGACTACGAACTTTTGAGGACTAAAGTCCTGACTACGAACTTTTGAGGACTAAAGTCCTGACTACGAACTTTTGAGGACTAAAGTCCTGACTGCGAACTTGGAAGGACTAAAGTCCTGACTGCGAACTTGGAAGGACTAAAGTCCTTACTACAAACTTTTTATACTTTGACAATCTTGCTTAGTGAGTGCAATGCGTGCAGTGAGTGCAGTGAGAACACATCGCCCCAACCTCAAACCCTTCAGCATTCTGGAACTGCCACAGAGTTTGTGTTAAAGTTGTGCGATCGACATTCTGGCGAGGAACGGAAGAAAGAGTCAAGACACGGGCTTCGTCGTCTGTGCTTTCCACCAAAATTTCGCCCTCAGCAACCTTAATAGCATCTCGGTGCAAGATGCTGATCCCGAACATTCCAGTCATTCCCAATTCTGACAGTTTACCCGCAATTTCATGGAGAAATTCCGAGTTATTGACAACTGCTGCTGAGCGTTCAACTGCTGCCGACACAGCTTCAGTAACGCGGACAAATTCTAAGGGAAACCAAACCAATTCGCCAGATGCTTGATTTTGTTCCACCTTCCACATATAAGGAATAGCATCGCCGTAGTCTGCGGTTGGCTTGACATAAGCATTGTTGCCATCAAACTCTTCAACCAACCTCTCGTTATCCGAGAGGTCAAAGTGTTTGTGAAGCAAGCAGATACCAACCTGTTTTTGCAAGCCATGACTGCGGATGATAGCACCGAGTTCGGTCATGTTGTCTTGGGCTTGTTCCAGCAGGTCTCTTGCCGTGAAAAAATGATCTAAACTATCGAAAACATCTGGCTTGTAAGATGTCAGCATACAGGTTTAGGTTCCTTCTAAATATTCACTAAGTAGACGATATTTAACTTTTGCTCAAATGTCAACTAATTGCTCGCTATTCGCAGATTAATCTTTCTTATGCGTGAATATACCGGGATTTTATGAAAAATACCAAAACCTGTTGCTGTTGTAGGCTCTAAGCTAAAATAAATATAAAATATCAGACCTAAAATCCCTTAAAATGGTATATTCACCTGCTCCTTGGCACCTGCAAGGTTATGCTGTTCAGACTTTGCAATTGGTAGATGTAGCACGAGTGCGCCCCTTGGTTCCCCCTGAGTTAGAAATTGTCTGTTTATTGCCAGGAAAAACGCTAGGTGGCATTTATATATCCTCCTACGGGCTGGGTTCCGTGATGGAGTACAATGAGTTAATTGTAGTTAGCGCGATCGCCAGTTATGCAGGAAAATGGGGCGCTTGGATTTCGCACATCTACGTAGACAACCCTAACTCAGTAGCTGGCGGGCGCGAAATTTGGGGACTTCCTAAAGAATTAGCTCAATTTAATTGGGAAGGCAGCGATTCGGTAAAAGCATCACCGCTAGGCTACCGCGTCACAGTTAGCCAAGGAAATCTGCAACTGTGCAGTCTCAATTACAGCCAACAAAGTTTTGTATTTACCCTACCTTTTAGCGGAAATGTTTTTAGCGCCGATCGCACAAATTTGCTAATGTTTAAAGGAGATTTTCAGTCTCGCACCGGCTTGATTAAAGGCGAAATAGAAATACCTGAAAATAGTCATTTTGCCAGTTTGAAGTTAGGTCAGCCATTGCTCGCAGTTGGCTGCGAAGAGATGCGTTTAATTGCAAGTGCGCCCGAAGTTGTGGGAAACATAGCTGCTGAATTCAGTTATTAGCTGGAATCGGTAGGTGGGCAATATAAATATATAGCGGCTATCAGAAAGATTCGCGGACGTTGTTGGGCTTGGGCCCTCTGGGTTTATGTGGCTGTAGAAGCTTTCAGTAATAACTCATCTTTTTTAGAAAGGCTATATCTCAATACAGTTTACTTAAGAAAAATCTGACTTGCCCAAAATGGCTATATTGCCAGAAAATCGTCAGATGAAATTCATCAAAAGCATTAAGTAAACCGTATTGAAATACAATCCACTCCATCAAGAGAAGAGTTTTGAACCGTATTGGGGCGCTTTTGGCGCAGAGGGAAGAGTATTGCGAGGGTTTTGGAAAAAAACCTTTTATCCCTCCCCTCTCTGTGTTCTCTGTGTTCTCTGCGGTAAAATATTCTTAATATCTACTTCACCTCTTTATAATCCAAAAATCGTCAGATGAAATTCATCAAAAGCGTTAAGTAAACCGTATTGGGCTATATCTTTAAAAAAGTCCTTTAATCAAATCTTGGAACTGGCAGGAAAGCCCATTCCTAGCTATTTTTTTCCAAGGTCTAATGCCACGTTACTTTACTCAAATTAAAGGGAGCATCTCTGTTTTCCAAAAAACATTTTTTTATTACAGTGCTGTCGCGATCTTGGGACAGCTCGCACTATAAATGCCAAACTGAGATGCTCCCGCTCTTGTCTATCTCAAAGAGCGCTAAAGCGCAACAACGTACCTAATACAAAACTGAGATGCACTCAAATTAAATGCCAGCGCCCGGAGCCGCTTCGGCACCCATTTCTAAAACTGTACCGCGCAGAAAATCAATTTGCTTTTGAAAGTCCATGCCTTGAATCTTTCCTAATAAAGCTTTTCCAGCTTCGGGAAGTTGATAGTCAGGAGGGACGGGAATAATAGTTTCTTCATCCATTCCCACCTTCTACAGTAAGGTTCGTAGTGAGGACTTCAGTCTTTCTTGATTTTTGTGGACTAAAGTACTCACTACCAACTTTCTACAGTAAGGTTCGTAGTGAGGACTTCAGTCCTTCTTAATTTTTGCGAACTAAAGTCCTCACTACGAACCTTTTTTTACCGTTGGAACCGAGATAATAGGATTCCCAAGAAAATAGGCTGACAAACAGCCAGCCTAGAATCAGGAGAAGCTTAATTGAAACTTGTGGAAATTCTAGCTAAACAAACCCGAAATACCGCCGACTGCTATTGCTCCAGCCAAAGCCGAAACCACCACAGAAGTTAGAGCCGTACCGAACAACCACCAAGCAGCAGTTGCGGCGGCTTCCCGCGCATCTTCTGCTTGCTGCTTGGTCTTGTTTTTGATCTCTTTAATCCGTTTTTTGGCTTCACCTTGCAGGCGTTCGGCGCGCAATATAACGCTGTCCCGGGCTCCTTCCATTTGGTCAACAATTCGGTGAGCGTCTGTCTCGGAAATATCAGAACGAGAACTCAGCAGCGCTACTAAAGTACCGCGATCGAATTCACCCAAACGCTGTTTAATCGCGTCAAATCCGGCCTGCGGATCGTCAAATACTTTGCGGAAGTCCCGCTTGATTCCTTCGTAATTGAGCTCTGGCCGATCGAGCGAATTTAGGTAATCCCGGATTTTTGAGAAAATACCGTCAATTGTTGACTGGAACTTGTCTTGTACCATTTGCATTTGTTCGACAAACTCGTTGCGTACAGATTCAATACGATCGGCAATTTGGTTAGCTTCCTCTTCCGAAATGTCTTCCCGCTGGGACAGGAATGCTACCAGCGTACCGCGATCGAAGTGCTTCAGCCGATCGCCCAAACTTTGCATCCCCGCTCCCGGTTCGTTAAACAGCAACTGCAAATCGCGCTTGATACCATCAGGATTGAGTTCTTCCTTGTCCGTATTCCGCAGGTAATTTTCCAAACTTCCTTGGAAATCCTTGACAGTTTTTTGAGCGCGAGATGCCAAGCGGCGGGGCGATTTCACGATGCTGCGAATTGAATCTTGCACGCGATCGATCGTCCGATTTATCTGTTCTTCGCTCAAATCTTCTCGCTGCGAAAGCAACTTGACCAAGGTTTCGCGATCGACCTGAGAAAGTCTTTCCCGCAGCGCCAAGGCACCTTCTTTCGGATTTTCAAACAATTTGGTCAAATCCCGATTGATGCCTTCAGGATCGAGTTCTTCCAGGTTCGTATTCCGCAGGTACTCGCCAATTTTGGCCGTAACTTCCTCGTACTGCTGCTTAGCTTTGTCTGCAACAATTTGCGGTGCGTGGATAATGTTGTCGCGCACGGATTCGATTTTGTCGATCGCCCCATTTACCTGTTCCTCGCTGAGATCTTGGCGCTGCGACAGCAATTGCACCAGAGTATCGCGATCGAATTGAGACAAGCGTTCTCTCAGCGCTTTCAAGCCAGCTTGCGGGTCGCTTAACAGCGTTTGAAACTCGCGCTCGATCGCTTCAGGATTGAGTTCTTCCTTATTAGTATTGCGGAGATACTCTTCTACCTTTTGGCGCACTTCTTGCGCTTTCGATTTCGCTTGCTCTTGCAATTCTTGAGCTTTGGAAATTACGCGATCGCGCGAACTTTCCAGACGCCCGATTAACTGATCCGCTTCCTCAGGGCTGAAATCTTCCCGCTGGCCGAGTAACTGCACCAAGGTATCGCGATCGAAGTGTGACAGGCGATCGCGCAAAGCCTCAAAACCAGCATCGCGATCTTCCAACAGCGCTTGGAAGTCCTTCTCGATACCTTCAGGATTCAATTCTTCCTTACCAGTCGATCGCAAATAATTCTCAATCCGGCTGTGCAAATCCTGAGACTGTTCCTCACCAGCAGCACCTTGCACAATTTCCAGAACTTCTTGGCGCACGCTTTCAAGCTGTTCAGAAATTTCCGCAGCCTGTTCCTGACTGAAGCCCTCGCGGCGGCCCAGAATGCCTGCAAAATACTCAGGATTTAACATCTCTAACTGGCGCAAAACAGCTCCCGGAGAAGCTTCGGCATCGTAAATAACATCCCTAAATTCCTGCTTGATAGTTTCTCGGTTGAGATGCCAAGGTTGAGCATTCAGCAAGTAATTTTCCACATCAGCCTTAGCCGTATTGAAAGGCAGCGCAGGCACTTTGTCGCCCACCTTAGAAGCCAAAAATTTAGCTTGTTCCTTGCCTTTTTCAGTCAATTGCTGTAACTGACCAGAGATTTTTTCCACATCCAAATCCGACAAATCCGTCCGCGACAAAACAGTGCCGACAAGAGCTTCTACACCCATCTGCATCGCGCGCTTCATGCCGCTGCTGGATTCCGATTTGTTTTCCCGAGTTTCCAGAATTTGAGATAGCTTGGCATTCAGTTCATCAGACTTCAGCAAATCTGGAGCCGCAAATTTCAGAAAATCAATCAATTCTAAATTCGGGTCTTTCTTATATTGCTGCTTGCCGAAAGTTTGCTTCCAAACACCTTCGAGTTGGTCGGCCACTTGATTGACTTCATCCTTAGAAAAATCGCTGCGGCTGCTAATTAAATCCACAAAAGTCTGGCGGTTAATATTCTTCAGAACATCGCTTCCCGCCAGAGATTTGATATCAGTATCGCCCAGCAACTTTTCAAATTGACCGCGAATTTCCTTAACATCCAGCTTCGGTAACTGCAAAGAACCGACATAATCTTGGATGGTTTCGCGAATGCTATCAGGGTCTACAGCCGAGCCCAACTCGCGGCGGACAGCAGCCACAGACGCCTCTACAGTGTTGACCATTTGGTCGCTAGCCATCTTGCCGCCGATCGCGGAACCAGCAGTACCCATGACACCTTGAATGCCGGAAAAAGCAGTTTTAATCAAGGAACCAATCATCGAACCGACGGCGCTAGAACCGAGCCATACCAGCGTTAAAAAGTACGCCGACCAAATGACCACACCAATAATTGCCGCTCCGTCTACCGAGGCAATTGAAGTTAGTTTGACCGCCAGAAAACAAGCTAAAAATAAAGCTAGGTTAACTGTAACTAAAATCCAACCGCCGACCAAGCCTTCGATCTTGCGAACTTTAGTACCCAAAGTTTCGGACTCATCATCGTCATCGTCGGGTAAAGCCTCGTCCCAGTTGGAGATTTTAGCAGCGATCGAGAAATTTGTTAACAGGAATTGGAAGCCAAAAGCCATGATGACTCCGGCGATTAATGCCACAAAAAACTGAGGACTCAGAAACATCAGCCCTCCGAGATCGGGGTGCTCAAACGGGAAATCTATTTCTACTGGCATTTGAGCAATATTGAATTTGGGACTGTACAGCGACATTAATAACTCGCTTTCAAACATAAATTACCTCCTAAAGTTTGATGCCGAATTAGGCATATTGAAATCTGCCCCTAACTTTTAACTAGGGGATTTGGGACTTTTTAGATGGTGGTTTGTTTTGTCAGGCTTTATCTTACAGAAGCCTTGATTCGTGCAATCTGGATGAGTAGTAAATCAGTTATCTAGCTATGTCATCCTTACTGCTGATTATGGCCTTTGAAGCTGAAGAATAAATCCCTCTAAAGTCAGAAATGGGTTTTTTTGTGAGTAATACCAGCAGAGTTCGCCCAAAAAAGGCAAGTTTGAAGTGGGGGCGATGGCTACAAATTATCAATAGCAGTCAAGTACGATAGAGTGCAGGCTACATATAGTAGAGTGCGCTATTGAGTTAGGATTCCGTTTGATTTTCCGGGAGAAAACGAGCTAGTAATTTCGGGCGATCGAGCTGCATACTCAGTCGCGCGCTCTCGATGGGTTCTAGTTGAATCAAAGGCTCAATTATTTGGGCTAATTCTTCATCAATTTCGCCAAATCTTACTTGTAATATACTCTCAAGAATCTCGCGTTTACTTTGCTGAATACCTTGCTGAATACCTTGCTCGATACTTTGCTGAATAACTTGCTGAATACCTTGCTCGATACCTTGCTGAATACCTTGCTCGATACCTCGCTGAGTTGCTTCTTCAAGCCGTTGTAAATACAGCGGTGACAGTTCCATAATTAACTCCGGATTTTCTAGACAATAAATAATAAAGTGATATTTAGCGCACCCTACAGATTGTAAAATGCGCTGCTGAGTCAGGATTCCGGTTGATTTTTTTCTTCAAAATGAGCTAGCAATTCAGAGCGATCGAGCTGCCTAATTAGTCGCGTGCGATCGAGGGGTTCTAGCTGAATCAAAGGCTCGATTATTTGGGCTAATGCTTCATCAATTTCGCCAAATTTAACTTGTAGCATACTCTCAACTATCAGGCGTTGACTGCGCTGGATACCTTGCTGAATACCTTGCTGGATACCGCGCTGCATACCTTGCTGCATACCGCGCTGAGTTGCATCTTCAAGTCGTTGCAAGTAGAGGGGTGACAGTTCCATAATTAACTCCCGATCTTCTCGATCCGTGTCTTGGCGAACTTCTAAAATCGTTCGCAAGTTGTACAACAATTCTAACGCGTTCAACCGAAACAAATTATCAGAGGGTAATTCTCTCAATTCGGCAATAGCTTGCTTTTGGACGTTTCCCTTCCCCAAAACCCTCAGCCACAGCGTTTCGGGAGTGCGGGGGAGTTGGTGAATAGCAACGATTGCTGCTTTCAGAGACACATTCAAAAAATAAACTCCACTTACCCAATTTTCAGGTTCAGAAGTCGCCCCAAATCCAGCTAACATCGCATCGGAAACAGTCGGCGACAGTATCCAGAGTTGGGGCAAATCAGCCTCTGCAATCCGGGTATTATCTCTAGTGGCGACTCGTTCATATTCAGCATGGACATCAAAGAGTTTACCCAGACAACTGCGAATTTCTCCGGTTTGCACAGGACTGCGGAATGGTTCAATTACAGCGGGTTTTGCTGCAATTTGACCCAGAATGCCGAGGGCTGTTGGTTCTACATCTGGTTCCGCTTTCGGGGCAAATAAAACGTCAATCTGCCTCACTTCTCCAGCAATGTCACGGCTGGTTTCGACATTACCGAGAGGGGTTAATAATTCTTTGAGATATTGTTTGGCAAATTGGTCGTGAATGAATCTGGTCATGAGAATTATCAGCTAGAAACTGTTTAAAAACCTCACGGGCAACTATCAACTGTCAACTATCAACTGTCAACTATCAACTGTCAACTGTCAACTGTCAACTGTCAACTGTCAACTGTCAACTGTCAACTGTCAACTGTCAACTATCAACTGTCAACTGTTTGCAGCATTTACCCTCACAGTTGCGCCGGCTGCGAATACAGCCGTACTCCTCAAAACGTTCGCTGTGTTTGCGAACAGTAGGATAGGCTACCAGATGTAAAGGAATTCCGATTAGTTTGTAAACCAATCGACCAGCAGCATGAAGAATATCCCAAGTTTCGCTTAAGTTAGGTTCTCGCACAAATTCTCCAATTTCATCTTGTAATGCAATCCACTGAGATTGCAGAGTAGGATGGTGACAATTATCAAATGCTGTCATACCTTTTTGATAACTTTTCCAAAGTTTATTCATAGATTTCATCAAATCAGGCTGAGTTCTGATAATATCAGAAGTTAATCTGAGATGACAATTATCCGGTATTTTAAGGAAATCAGCCAATGCGACTCTCTCAAATGCTTTTCGTCACCCTGCGGGAAGACCCCGCAGAAGCAGAAATCCCCAGCCACAAACTATTACTCCGTGCTGGATACATCCGACGCATCGGTAGCGGTATTTACGCTTATCTCCCTTTGATGTGGCGAGTTCTCAAAAAAGTATCCCAAATTGTGCGCGAAGAAATGGACGCTACCGGCGCTCAAGAATGTCTCCTCCCGCAACTGCAACCTGCCGATTTGTGGCGGGAATCCGGCCGCTGGGATACCTACACTCAAGCTGAAGGTATCATGTTTGCTCTGACTGACAGGCAGCAGCGAGAAGTTGGACTTGGCCCAACTCACGAAGAGGTAATTACTACAATTGCTAAGGATATGATTCGTTCTTATCGGCAATTACCCGTACATCTCTATCAAATTCAAACTAAGTTTCGTGATGAAATTCGCCCGCGTTTTGGGTTGATGCGCGGTCGCGAATTTATTATGAAAGATGGCTATTCTTTTCACACGAGCGAAGAAAGTTTGAAGAAAACTTATCAGGATATGGCTCAAGCTTATAGCAATATGCTGCGCCGATCTGGCTTGGAATTTCGAGCGGTAGATGCTGATTCTGGTGCGATTGGTGGCTCTGGTTCTCAAGAGTTTATGGTGCTGGCAGAAGCGGGAGAGGATGAAGTTCTCTATACTGAAGATGGTCAGTATGCTGCTAATGTGGAGAAGGCTGTGTCGATGCCTGCTGATGCCCAAGCTTCGCCTTTTGCAAGTTACGAAAAGCGGGAAACGCCGGGAACTGAAACAATTGCTAAACTTTGCAAGTTTTTGAAGTGTTCTCCGACGCAAGTTGTCAAAAATGTGCTTTATCAGGCTGTTTATGATAATGGTATGACTGTCTTGGTGTTGGTAAGCATTCGCGGCGACCAAGATGTGAATCAGGTAAAGTTGCTGAATGAATTGACAAAGTTGGCGGGAAATTATCAAGCTAAAACAATCCTATTTTTGACGGTTCCTGATGCGGAAGCTCAAAGAAAATGGGCGGCTAAATCTTTGCCTCTGGGTTATATCGCTCCGGATATTGCTGATGATTATATTGCTGGGAACCCCCCCCAACCCCCCCTTGGTAAGGGGGGGCAACAAGACTCAAATCCCCCCCTTGGTAAGGGGGGGCAAGGGGGGGTATCTCCTAAGTTTTTGCGTTTGGTCGATCGCACTGCTGTCGATTTAACAAACTTTGTCACTGGTTCTAACGAGTCAGGATACCACGTGGTCGGCGCCAATTGGGGTAAAGAATTTACGCTACCAGCAATGGTTGTGGGCGTTAGAAGTGCCAAAAAGGGCGATCGGGCGGTGCACAATCCCGAACAAACTTTGCAAACCGCCAGAGGCATCGAAGTCGGCCACATCTTCCAATTAGGCACCAAATACTCGCAAGCCATGGGGGCCACCTACACCAGCGAACAAGGCGAAGAAATGCCGTTTATCATGGGCTGCTACGGCGTCGGCGTGTCGCGGCTGGCTCAATCTGCGGTAGAACAATCCTACGACAAAGACGGAATAATCTGGCCAGTGGCGATCGCGCCGTATCACGCCATCATTAGCATCCCCAATATTTCCGACGCCCAACAAGTAGAAGTCGCCGAAAAACTCTACAATGAACTCAACCAATCCGGAATTGAAACCTTACTAGATGACCGCGACGAACGAGCAGGAGTTAAATTCAAAGATGCAGATTTAATCGGCATTCCCTATCGCATTGTTCCGGGTCGTTCGGTGAAATTAGGGAAAGTTGAAGTTGTGGAAAGAGCAACTCACAAAGCCCAGGAAATTCTGATTGAGGAAGTCAGTTCTACTTTAAAACAGTGGATTGATGCTGCCATCAAATAAGTTTTTGTAACGGTAATACCAATTTAATGTGAAGTTGCATATATCTCGATCCCCTAAATTCCCCTGGTGGGAGGGGGGACTTTGACCGGAATCTTGTCCCCCCCTTAATTAAGGGGGGTTAGGGGGGGATCGGATTCGGGAGTAGCCTCACAAAAAATTGGTATAAGGTGCTTGCTGCACCTACATTGAGGCTAGCAAGGTGCTTGTGGCGCACCCTACATAAACTTATATAAAACTTAAAACTCGACATGAATCTGAACCTAAATCAGTTTCTTCGATTCCCTCAATCCCGAATAGGGCGCTACTTAACCCAAGTAACTCTCGTGGCGATCGCTTACGCCGTGGGGGCGAGGCTAGCATTTGCAATTCAAGGTGTCAATCCCTTTGCTTCCTCGGTGTGGCCGCCCGCAGGAATTGCACAAGCCGGACTTTTATTGTTTGGCCCAAAAGCCTGGCCTGCGATTGTTTTGGGTATATTTTTCCTCAATTTAGTTAACCCAAGCGAACAGATATTTGCAATTTGGGTGGGAGGCAACGTAGGAGCAGTTTTGCAAGCTGTTTTTGCAGCCACTGTGCTGCGCTGGCTGGGGTTTCGTCCGTCTCTAGAACGTTTGAAAGATGTAGTTAATTTAATTTTATTGGGCGGTTTAGTTTCTACTCAGATTAGTTGCACTATTGGCGCGTTTTCCATATATTTAGCTGGTCAAGTAGATTGGGCAGAATACTGGTCGCTCCGGTGGAATTGGTGGCTGGGAGATGCAATGGGAGTTTTAATTTTAACTCCTTTGATTTTAATATTTTTGCGTCCTAAGGCAACCGCCGATCGCTTAAAAAGACAAACCGAACTCCCTAAAAATTATTTAATTTGGCGGGGAGTATGGTTAATATTATTAATTGGGGTAAGCTGGCTTGTCTTTGAGTCAAAAAATGAAGCTTCTATTTCTCGCTATCCCCTGGAATATTTGCCGTTTCCTTTGATAATTTGGGCGTCGCTCCAATTCGGTCAGCGGGCCGCTGTCTTAGGATCGTTTATTGTGTCAAGTATCGCAATTTTTGGCAGTTCTCACGGATCTGGGCCATTTATAGCTAAAGCCGAAAATATCAGTCAGGCTATCTTATTTTTACAAGCTTTTATGGCGGTAGTTACGATTACTTCGTTGTTATTAGCCGCGACGGTAGCCGAACGCGCGGAGGCAGAAAAATCTCTGCGAGTAAGCGAAATTAAATATCGAGAATTGGTGGAAAATGCTAACAGTATTATTGTCAAACTAGCTCCCGACGGCACGATTACTTTTTTTAATGAGTTTGCAGAAATATTCTTTGGCTACAATCAGGAAGAAATCCTGGGGAAAAGTGCTGTGGGAACAATCATTCCCATGAGCGACATCGAAGGGAATAACTTAGAGTTGGTTTACAATCAGATTTTACAAAATCCCGATCGCTTTACTAGCTATGAAAATGAAAATATCCGGCGTAACGGATCTCGCGTTTGGGTGTCTTGGGCAAATAAGCCGCTGGTTGATGCAGCAGGAGAACTTTTGGGCATTCTCTGCATCGGGACAGATATCACCGATCGCCGAAAAGCTGAAATAGAGCTCCAAAAACTGAACGAAAAGCTGGAAATCCGAGTTGCAGAACGGACAAATGCCCTGAAACAAAGCGAACTTCAGCTACAGAAACAGAAATCGGCATTAATTGATTTAGCCAAAAATAAAGCGCTGAATCAAGGCGACTTAACCAAAGCGCTTCAAGAAATCACTGAAACTGCTAGCCGTACTCTGGAAGTTGCGCGATCGAGTATCTGGTTGTACGATCGCCCTAAATCCAAGATGGAGTGCCTGGATTTGTTCGATCGCGCTCTCAACCAGCACTCAGACGGTTTAGAATTATCAGCAGCAGACTATCCTGTCTATTTTCAAGCACTCCGAGAAGAGCGCGCAATTGCTGCCTTTGACGCGCAAAAAGATTTTAGAACTCGAGAATTTGTAGAATCTTACCTAATTCCGTTCGGCATCACTTCCATGCTAGATACGCCGATTCAAATAGGCCCAGAAACAGCAGGAGTTCTCTGTTTGGAACACGTAGGAATGCCCCGTTATTGGACTATCGAAGAACAAAGTTTCGCTGTTTCTCTAACAGATTCTGTAACTTTTGCAATGGAAGCGCGAGAACGCCAGCGCGCTGAAGCAGCACTGCGGCAAGCTGAGGCAAAATACCGCAGCATATTTGAAAATGCGATCGTTGGCATCTTTCAAACTACTCCAGATGGAGAATATCTTAGCGTCAACCCAGCTTTAATTCGCATTTATGGTTACAGTTCCTGTGAGGAAATGCTGGAAAAGTTAACTGATATCAACCGCCAGCTATATGTAGACCCAGAACGCCGCGCCGAAATCATCGAATTAATGCGAAAAAACGGCAAAGTATCGGATTTTGAATCTCAGGTTTACCGTCAAGGCGGCAGTATAATTTGGATTGCCGAAAATGCTTATACTGTCTCTGATAGACATGGCAATTTACTTTATTATGAAGGTACTGTTCAAGATATCACAACTCGCAAAGAAGCTGAGGCAGCTTTGCGATTAGAACAAGAAAAATCTGACCGTCTCCTGCTGAACGTTTTGCCAAAACCGATCGCCGAAAGACTCAAACAAGACCAAAGCATCATCGCCGATACTTTTGCCGAAGTCACAGTATTGTTTGCAGATATAGTCGGTTTTACTCAAATTAGTGCTCAAATTTCTCCGCCGGAATTAGTTTCCTTGCTTAACGACATTTTTTCGACATTCGATCGCCTAGCCCAAAAGCACGGATTGGAAAAAATTAAAACCATTGGTGACGCTTATATGGTAGTAGGAGGGCTGCCGATGCCCCGCAGCGATCACGCAGAGGCGATCGCCCAAATGGCCCTGGATATGCAGCAGGCGATTATTGACTTCAGCAATACCAACAATCAAGATTTCAGCATCAGAATCGGCATCAACAGCGGCCCGGTTGTCGCCGGAGTCATCGGCATCAAAAAATTTATCTACGATTTGTGGGGAGACACAGTTAACACCGCTTCCCGTATGGAATCTCACGGCTTACCCGGTCAAATTCAAGTTACATCTGCAACTTACGAGCGATTGCAGGACAAGTATTTATTAGAAAGTCGCGGCACCATTGAAGTCAAAGGCAAAGGCGAGATGAACACTTATTTTATCACAGGAATCAAGTTATAAAATAAGGAAGATGAAACAGGCAAAAAGGAAGAATCAATAGTAGTTGTAGGGTGTGTCGCTAGTGAAAAAAAAACTCAATTTGAATCAACTTTTTGAGTAGCAACGCACCTGTGCTTAGCTCGTACAAACAAAGCCAACAATTCTATTTAAATAATTAAAAATCTTCTAATAGTTTTGACGGTTGGTATAGTTAGTTGAAAATATAAAAGTCACTATGAACCAAAACAAAAATCAATTTATGCGATTTATTCAATCTATAAATTGGCAATATTTAGGAAAAATAGCTGTCATTGCCTTTGCTTACGCTTTAGGAGCTAAAATAGCATCTTCAATCCCCGGCGTGAATAAATTAGCTACCTGCGTCTGGCCGCCCGCAGGAATTGCCCAAGCATCAGTTTTATTATTTGGTCGGCGCCTTTGGCCGGGAATAGCTTTAGGCGTATTTTTTTACGAGACTCTCAACCTCAAAATATCCTTAATAAATGCAACAATTAGTGCTTTTTGCGGTTGTTTGCAAGCTTTATGTGCATTTACTTTGCTGCAACAGTTCAAGTTTCGCCCCTCACTGGCTCGACTAATTGATGTAGTCAATTTAATCTTTTGCGGTGCTGTAGTTGCCACTCAAATCAACTGCACTCTCGGCACGCTGCGGCTGTGTTTGACTGGTCTTATTGACTGGAGAGAATATTGGGAAATTCGGTGGAATTGGTATCTTGGAGACACATTAGGAGTTTTGATTTTTACTCCGATGCTGCTAATTTTTTACCAAAAAATAGCGACACGCAATCAACAAATAATTAAGATTAAAACACTTGTAAATATAATTTTGTGCGCCATATGTTGGCTACTATTGATAATAGTAAGTTGGCTAGTATATACATCAAAAACTAATAGCAATCTATCCGGCTATCCCCTAGAATACTTGCCATTTCCGTTGGTGATTTGGGCAACCATTCAATTCGGTCAGCGCGGGGCTGTTTTAGCATATTTTATTGTATCCAGTATTGCCATTTGGGGAGGTTCTCAGGGAGGTGGCCCGTTTATTGCCAAAGCCATAAATATTAATCAAGCAATCTTATTTTTGCAGGCTTTCATGAGCGTAATTGTAATTACTTCGCTGCTGTTAGCTGCCACAGTAGCAGAACGCGCATCAGCAGAGGATTTGCTGCGGGAAAGCGAAGTTAAGTATCGGGAATTGGTCGAAAATGCTAACAGCATTATTTTAAAACTAGATACAGAAGGTAATATTACTTTTTTTAACGAGTTTGCACAGAATTTTTTTGGTTACAGAGAAGAAGAAATACTGGGAAAACACGCAGTTGGCACAATTATACCCCAGACAGATACAGCGGGAAACGACCTGGCGGTGTTATTGAGCAATATTTTAAATAACCCGGAACAGTATACAACAAATGAAAATGAAAGTATGCGGCGCAGTGGATCTCGCGTTTGCGTATCCTGGGCAAATAAACCGCTGTTTGATGCGGCCGGAAAGTTCGCGGGGCTGCTGGCAATCGGTACGGATATCACAGACCGCAGGCGGGCTGAAATTGCGCTTTGCAAGCTGAATGAAGAGTTAGAATCTAGAGTTGAAGAACGAACTAATGCTCTCAATGAAACTTTAAATGCACTGCGAGTTCAACAGGCACAGTCAGAACGGTTGTTGTTGAATATTTTGCCGGAAGAAATAGCAAATCGGTTGAAGCGGGGAGATAGCACGATCGCAGATACTTTTGCTGATGTTACTGTATTATTTGCCGACATCGTAGGTTTTACTCAATTGAGTGCGCGAGTTTCTCCAACAGAATTAGTTGCGTTGCTGAATGATATTTTTTCGACTTTTGACAACTTAGCAGAAAGGCACGGTTTGGAAAAAATTAAGACGATTGGCGATGCTTACATGGTAGTGGGAGGGCTGCCAATTACTCGCCCCGATCACGCAGAGGCGATCGCAGAAATGGCCCTGGATATGCAGCAGGCAATTATTGAATTCAGCAATACCCACAATCAAGATTTTAGTATCAGAATCGGGATCAATACCGGCCCGGTTGTCGCTGGAGTCATCGGTATTAAAAAATTTATTTACGATTTGTGGGGAGACACCGTTAACACCGCTTCCCGCATGGAATCTCACGGTTCCCCTGGGTGCATTCAGGTTACATCTACAACTTATCATAAATTGCGAGAAAAGTATTTTTTTGAAAATCGCGGTGAGATCGAAGTTAAAGGTAAAGGGATGATGACTACTTATTTACTGCAATGCAGAAAATTGGTTTAATCAAGGTTTGATCGTTCGGACTTCAGTCCTTTCTTTTCAAGTTTGTAGTGAGGAGTTCAGTCAGGTTTGATCGTTCGGACTTCAGTCCTTTATTTTCACATTTGTAGTGAGGAGTTCAGTGCTTTATTTTGCAATTCAGGAAGAAGGACTCGCATTCCTCACTACGAACGGGTTTGATCGTTCGGACTTCAGTCCTTTCTTTTCTGACTTAGGAAGAAGGACTCGCATTCCTCACTACGAACGTTTGTTTGTAAAAGTAAAGGCGATCGCACTTTTAATATACGCGATCGCCCTTTGCTTAACTAACAAGATTATTTAAAGCTTGTAAAGATTAATTCCAGCTTCCTTAGCCATAATTTCCAAACCCTTGTGCTCCAAGGTTTTAATCGCCTTCGTAGAAAGGTGTAACTTGACCCAACGCTTCTCCTGCGGCCACCAAATCCGCTTCCACTGCAAATTAGCGCCTTGCAACTTGTGAGTGCGGTGGTGCGAGTGAGATACCGCAAAACCGTTGTTCGCCTTCTTGCCCGTTAGCTGACATTTCCGTGACATATTGCCCTCCAGACTACTTGTTTTTGATGCAGCCTTTCATTATAGAACAACTGCGGACTACCCCCCTAGCCCCCCTTGTTAAGGGGGGGACAAGAAAACCTCGAATCGCTCTCTCAGCAAGGGAAATCAACTTTTGCCAAGGTACGTTGTTGGGATGCGAGCCCTCTTTACACATATAAGCAAAGAGGGCTCGCATCCCAACAACGTACCTAGTTTGTTTGACGAGTATCAAACCGCCCCCTTAGCAAGGGGGGTTGGGGGGATTAATTACATTGCACGTTCAGTCAATTTTGTCAAGACATGATTCGATCGCTCGACAAACTCCTGCATCCCTTCAGCATCGAAACCCTTCTGGGCCATCAAAGCCAAGTCATAAACGTGGTGACAAATCATGCTGGCCAACTGCGCCGAGGGAGACTCGCCGCCGCCTTGAATAATCGCACCCTGACTCAAATTAGCCAGATTTTGAATCAGCGGGTGAGACGTATTCACCAGCAAAACGTGTTCATCGGGGAATTGCGCTGCTTGCTGCTGCAAAAGCGCCGTCATATCGCGCATCCGGCGCAAAGCTTCTGGTAACAGGACGATCGCAGGTGGCGCCGCCTCAGCAGAGTCAGACTTCAAAGCTTCAGTGCGGATGTTCACTTTCGGCTTGTTGAGAGCATTTTGGAACAGTTCTTTAACTTGTTCGCTGCGAGTTTTATTAGTCGCCGGATCGACAATTTCGGCTTCTTTTTCTTTGTCAATTAGCGTGTCGTCGATGTCGGAATCCACCCGCGAGAATTTAACATCTGAGTATTCGCGTTCCAAGAAACTGATAAAGTGCGTGTCAATGAAAGAATCCATAAACAGCACTTCTAAACCTTGGCTTTTGTGCAGGGCGACATAAGTTGCTTGCGACGCAGGTTCAGTGCAGTAAAATACGCGGTTTTCGTGGCGTTTTTGATTGCGTTCCAAATACTCTTTCAGAGTCGTGTAAGGTTGCGTCGAACTAGAACTGTCCGATTTGGTAGTGACATCTTGCCACAAATCTCCGTCCTCAGTTTGCACCTGCACTTCTGGCGTTGCAATTTCTGGTTTTTCTGCTGTTGGTTCGTAGGTGCTGCGGTAGATTAAGATATCTTCGACTTGTTTTTTGAACTTATCATCGTTGAGAGATCCAAACTTGACAAAAGTGCCGATATCTTGCCAGCAACGGATGTATTCATCGCGGTCGTCGCGGTAAAGTTCTTTTAGGCGATCGCCCACTTTCTTCGCAATATAATCAGCGATTCTTCTGACTGTGCGATTGCTTTGCAAAGAACTGCGAGAAACGTTCAGCGGAATATCGGTACTGTCAATGACTCCCCGCAGCGGCATCAAGAATTTTGGGATAATTTCTTCGCAGTGATCGCTGACAAAAACTTGGTTGCAAAATAGCTTGATATTACCTTGGGTAACATCGACATCCGGTCGCAATTTGGGAAAGAAAAGAATGCCGTTGACAATGAAAGGATAATCTGTATTCAGGTGTACCCAAAGTAGCGGCTCGTCTTGAAACGGATAAAGATAGCGGTACAGTTCTAAGTAATCTTCTTTCTGCAAATTGCTGGCTGCTTCCCGCCAAATTGCCTTATGCTTGTTGAGTTCCTCTCCCTCAAATTTGATCGGAACTGGCATGAAATCGCAGTAAGTTTTGATTAGCTGCTTAATGCGAGTGGCTTCTACGTATTCTAGTTCTTCGTCTTGCAGAGTGAGAGTAATCGTAGTGCCGCGTTCGGTGCGGGCGGATTCTGATAGTTCAAAAGCGGGTGAACCATCGCAATACCAATGTACTGCTTGTGCGCCTTCTTGGTAAGAAAGGGTGTCTATGTCTACTTTCTGAGCGACCATGAAAGAAGAGTAGAAACCAAGTCCAAAGTGGCCGATAATTGCGTCGTCGCCACTGCCTTGATATTTTTGAATAAATTCTTCGGCGCTGGAGAAGGCGACTTGATTGATGTATTTTTTTACTTCGTCGGCTGTCATCCCGATGCCGTTGTCGGTAATTGAGAGTGTTTTGTTTTCTTTGTCGATCGCAATATTGATTTGTGGTTCGCCAATGTCGCCGCTGTATTCGCCGGAACGGGAAACCATTTTGAGTTTGGCTATGGCATCGACGGCGTTGGAAATTAGTTCCCGCAAGAAGACTTCATGGTCGGTGTATAGCGATTTCTTGATAATCGGGAAAATATTCTCGGTATGGATTGAGATTGTTCCCTGTTCTAAAACTGTCATAATTCTTGGGTGATAATTGTGAGAAATTAACTGTCAACTAAGAGGGCGGGCACGGGGGCACCGCCCCTACAACTGTCAACTGACTATTTAATGATTTTGGGCGATCGCGCTACCTTTTGCCAAAGGGATTACCACAAAAAGATATTCGGTTTCCCCCACATCATAGCTCACAGGGGCAACCGCAGCAGGAATGTAGCGCCTGCGCCCAATTCACTGCGCGCGGTGAGGCTACCGCGGTGCGCGCGGGCTATGGTTTGTGCTATCGCCAATCCGAGTCCCGAACCGCCTGTATGGCGCGATCGAGATTTGTTGACTCGGTAAAAGCGATCGAATATCCGCCCTAAATCTGCCGCCGCTATCCCAATCCCGGTATCTTGCACCTGAATTATCGCCTCGATGTGGCTGCAATCTAAGATTACTGTGACTTTTCCGCCAGCCGGAGTGTATTGAAGGGCGTTGACAATTAAGTTAGTAACGAGACGGTAAAGTCGATCGGCATCTCCGACAACATTCAATGGCTGCTGTACGCGGATTTCCGATGTTAGCGCTACCTGGGAGGATCTCGCCAAAGCTGCCAATTCCTCGACCAAATCGCCCACCAAGTCGTTTAAACAACAAAGCTGAGGGCGATCGGAGCTCACCTGAGAGTCCATCCGCGCCAACAGTAACAAATCAGTCACTAACTGAGTCAATCGTCGGTTTTGGCGATCGACAGTCTGCAAAATTTCCCGTGCTTCTTTCTCATCCAATTGTGGCATCAACAGCGCCGATTCTACTGTGGCTTGAGATGCCGCTAAAGGCGTTCGCAATTCGTGGGCAGCATCCGCCGTAAACTGTTGGATTTGTCGGTAAGAAGCATAAATCGGTTTCATTGCCAATCCTGCCAACCACCAACTAGAAAAAGCCACCAAAATTAACGCTGTCGGCAATCCTAACTTTAAAATTAATTTAACTGTACTGAGATAACTGTTGAAGTCTTGCAAGCTCCGTCCTACTTGAAAGTATCCCCAATCTTCCAGGGTGTTTGTGTGCAGGGATACAGAAATTTGATGATAAATATTCCCTTTGCTGTCAGCGATTGTTTGCCAGTGTTGCGAGTTAAATCTCGGCGGCAATGTTTCGGGATAAGCGCCTGCTGTAGCAATCAATTTCCCAGAAGAGTCAAATAAACGAATATAATAATAGCCTTGGTTGATAGCGCTTAAAATATGGCGATCGGCTAACTGTTCTTTAACGCCGTTAACTCCAATTACGCGGAGGTTTGGCAAAAGTTCATTGACGATTGGTTCCAGGCGTCCGGGCTGCTGTAGCTTGATTTCGAGGCTATCGTGGAGTGTCCCGGCTACCGATTCTAGCTCGCGATCGATCGCGATCCAGTGCGCGTGGGCGATCGCCTTGTATACACCAAATCCCAACAAGCTTAAAATCAAACCCATGACTGCGGCGTAGGAAATCGCTAATTGCGATCGAGTGCGGTTAAATAGTTTATTTTGATTCACGTTTCATCATTTGCTGGTAATTGGTAATTGGTAATTGGTAATTGATTGGGGATGATATTTTTTATTTACCGCAGAGGACGCAGAGGACGCAGAGAAGGAGAAAAGAGAGAATTAGTAGAAGGGAGGACAATAAATATTATTTTCTTAGTCCGCGGAGGCGGACATCGTTTGTGTAGGCGCGGTTTCAACCGCCGTCTTATCTTTAATTTCTCATTCGGTATCCGACGCCGTGGACAGTTTCAATTAAGTTCGCACAGCCAACTACTTCGAGTTTGCGCCGCAGCAAGCGCACTTGAGCCGCTACCACATTGCTAAAAGTATCTGCACTAGCTTCCCATATCTGATTCCGAATTTGGTCGGTGGTGACAATTTGGTTCGGATGTTTCATGAAATATTCTAACAGTTGAAATTCTTTGTTAGTCAGAGAAATTGTCTGGTTTCTGCCGTTTTGATGGAGATGAAAAGCTGTGCGATTCCCGCAATCTAAGGCGAGATTGCCGACTTGTAGCTGTTGGGGCTGTATTTGGGGCGATCGCCTTTGTAGCGCCCGCAACCTTGCTAACAGTTCCGCCATCCCGAAGGGCTTGACTAAATAATCGTCAGCCCCCGCATCCAATCCCGCCACTTTATCCTCCATCCTGTCTTTGGCTGTCAGCATCAAAACTGGCAAAAAACTATGTTTGGCGCGCAATCTTCGCAGCAATTCTATTCCCGACAATCCCGGAAGCAACCAGTCAAAGATGGCTACGGTGTATTCCGTCCACTGACTGTCTAGATATTCCCAAGCTTCATTCCCATCCTGGGCCCAGTCAACTATGTATTTTTCTTGCTTCAAAGTGCGATCGATCGCCTTTCCTAAATCTGGTTCATCTTCAACTAGCAATATTCTCATAATTTTGCAACCGCTGATATTGGCAGATTAACGCTAATGGTGCAACCGCTATCATAATTTGGTAATTGGTGATTTACAGAAACCCAACTAAGACAACCCTTGCGATACAAAACCCGCCCAATAATAAGGACTGTTAAAGGGCAAATCCTCCTTAGCGCATCCTTCTAACCGCCGTTGCTGCGCTTCTATTTTCCGCGCCGCTTCAAGTAACTTTTGAGACTCATTTTCATTCACCGCGCCCCAATGTTTTTCCATTATCCCTGCGTGCAATTCTCCCAGATGCTTTCCTAACGCGCTTTGATATCGCACCGCAAACTCTTTCCCCGTTAGATTACGCAAGTTTTGCTGTGCTTTTTGCAACGCCAAACTGCGCGACAAACCAGCTTCGCGCAACTCGTAATAAAACAAAGATAACATCGCACTTGCCAAATCTTCTACTGACCATAACGTACTGACTACACTCCTGGCACCGGCACAGAGAAACCCCACAGAAAGCGTCAGTATTTCATCGGTAACATCGGTAACAGAGAAATGAGTTTCGCAGTTGCAGGTGAAGGCATCCGACAAATCCGGCATTCGCCAACCGGGAGATAGCAATTGTCCCAGTTTCAAGTTACCATCCGCCAGTTGTAATGCCGATTCTAGGGGTTCGTTGAGGTTCGAGGCGGCGTGGTGGCTGGTGTGGAGGATTTGCACTTGCCGCAACAGGTGTTTTACGCTGTCGATCGTGGCATCCTTGCCTTGCAGCCGCCGCGTGGAGGGAATTTGGTAGGTTTTTGCCAGGGTTTCGCACTCATAACGGGTAAACGGCAAGTCTTCGGTGGCATCTTCCACGATACCCATTATCAGTTGTGCGTGCAGTGGCGGGCGATCGTGACAATAGCTGAGAATTTGGCAACTGGGGACAACGCGGAGGCGGAATTTGTCGCCGAGATATTGGGTTGGGGGCGAAGTTGGTTGGGTTTTGGGTTGAGGTTTTGGAATTGAGATGCCGCGTGTGGAGTCGGAATTTGTGGAAAGATCCCCCCCTAACCCCCCCTTAGTAAGGGGGGGGACTGGAGGGATTTTGATTGCTTCTGCATTCGTGGAAAGAACCCCCCCTAACCCCCCCTTAGTAAGGGGGGGGACTGGAGGGATTTTGATTGCTTCTGCATTGGGCAAAAGGGACTCGCAAGCATGGCTTGCCTCTTGCCCCCCCCTTTTTAAGGGGGGCTGGGGGGGATCGCCCACAGGCAATGCCGCAAACGGAATTTGATGCAACATCAAATGCGGCACGATAATCAATTCTTCAATCCCATTCAGATACTTAGCAATCAATTCATTCACTTGCAACCGCCCAGAAAGTTCTGCCAAAACACTCCCCATTTTGTCTTTCCATTCCCAGTTTCCTGTATTTCTGAATTCCACATAGGGAATCAACCAGTTTTTCCACAACCAACTTTGCAACACTTCCAATCCTTGTCCTTCGCAGGTGAAGAGTTGGGGCGATCGATCTTTCAACAAGATAAAAATATGGGTGTCATTTTCAGTCGTATAAAAACTCAACAGCGCCGTCTTATCATTATCAATTAACCGCTGAATCTGGGATAAATTTAACGGATCGACTTGGAGTTGTCCCGCCAAAACTGGATCGCGGCGGCGGAGTTCTTGCCAGGTTTGCTGTTTTTCGGATTCTAATTGTGTGATGGCTTTCTCGTCTGCTTGCAAACTTTCTGGCGTGGCGATGCGCCTCGTGCCTGCTAGTTGTGTTTCTGCGGTTTGATAGGCAAGGGTAAGCAGGTTAATTTGCTGTTGCAGATCGTCGTATTTCTGCCAAGCTTGTTTGACTTCGAGGTCAATTTCTCCCTGCTCAAAATAGCGGTTACTCGCCATGATATCGCCCAGAGTTTTGGAACGAGAACGTTCGGAATATTCAAGGGCTTTATCTAGTCGATCGTTGTTGATACAGGCTTGCACCATTTTTTCGTAAACTTTGATGGCATCTTTGAGGATTTCGTGGCGGCGTTTGTCGGTAGTTGCCCAGTTGCGGCTTTGTTCAACGGATGCAATGGCTTTTTCGTAACTTTCGATCGCGAGTTGCCAATTTTTGAGTTCAAAGGCTAGGTTGCCTAAACTGCGGCTTGCGCTAAGGCATTCGATAGGAAAAGCATCGGGAGTGTAGACACGCAATGCTTGGGTGTAAGCTGCGATCGCAAACTCAATATTGTCAGCTTTATCCCCTTTTATTCTGTGAGAATACGCATTCCCAAGATTATTTTGCGTTTGCGCCCAATCTTGGGGAAAGGATTGTGGGTTTCTTACTTGTAAAGCGAGCTTGTAAGCTGCGATCGCTAGCTCAATATTGTCAGCTTTATCCCCTTTTATTCTATCCCAGTACGCAGTCCCAACATTATTTTGCGTGTCTGCCCAATGCTGGGGGAAGGCTTGTGGGGTTCTAACTTGCAAAGCTTTGGTGTAAGCTGCGATCGCGAACTCAATATTGTCGGCTTGATCCCCTTTGATTCTGTCACTATATGTAACCCCAAGATTATTTTGCGTCATTGCCCAATCTTGGGGGAAGGCTTGTGGGGTTATCACTTGCAAAGCTTTGGTGTAAGCTGCGATCGCGAACTCAATATTGTCGGCTTGATCCCCTTTGATTCTGTCACTATACGTAGCCCCAAGATTATTTTGCGTCCCTGCCCATTGTTGGGGGAAGGCTTCAGGGGTGTAAACTTGCAATGCTTGGGTGTAAGCTGCGATCGCGAACTCAAAATTGTCAGCTTTATCTCCTTTGATTCTGTTACTATATGTAACCCCAAGATTATTTTGCGTCATAGCCCATTGTTGGGGGAAGGCTTCAGGGGTGTAAACTTGCAATGCTTGGGTGTAAGCTGCGATCGCGAACTCAAGATTGTCAGCTTTATCTCCTTTTATTCTGTGAGAGTACGCATTCCCAAGATTATTTTGCGTCATTGCCCAATCTTGGGGGAAAGCTTGTGGGGTTCTGACTTGCAAAGCTTTGGTGTAAGCTGCGATCGCTAACTCAATATTGTCAGCTTTATCCCCTTTGATTCTGTTACTGTACGCATTCCCAAGATTATTTTGCGTCGTTGCCCACTTTTCGGTATTTTCCTCGCGGTTTTGCAGGAGGACTGCATAGCCAGCAATGGCAATTTCCTGATTGTCAGCGATGTTTCCCAGGGGGAATTCTCGAATACGAATGCTGATATTTTCAATTAAGGCGACAATCAATTCTGCATTTTCTGGTTGTTGCGAAATCCAGTCTGTCGCTACTTCCTGTAAGATTTGGGCAAAATGCGTATCCAGTTTATTGAGATGCCGTTGCAAGAGCCGATCGACTGCTGCGGGATTCTTATCTATTTCCAATTCTGCTTGTAACAACTCTCCCAGGAAGGCGATATATTCTTCTAGCGTCGCTGAACTTGAGGAAATCCCCAACGATTCTGCCAATTGACTGGCAAAATTCAACAACAAATCCGCCGCATTTTGATTTCCCTTCTCTGCCAAATCAGCAGCCACCAATGCCATACATTCCAACAACCCGCTATCAACTAAATCTGGATTTGTCTCTAATAATTCCATTTCCTGTCCATCAGGGCAATTAAGGAGAGAGTAAATTAGCTGGATATAAGCTTGTATGCGTTGTTCGTCCATCTTGGGTTTCCTTTGATAATTATAAAGTCTACAAAAAATTTCGAGACATTCCTGATGAAACAAGGGTTGATTGATACCTTGCACCAATGTCGATAAGGTTTTTTTTCGTGGATGCGGGCGGGTTCGCCAAAGACTTTCAAGGTAACAAACAAATTAAATAAACCCACCAAACCCCACAAATAACCTCTCGATATCGATCACCTGTAGGGGCGGGTTCGCCAAGAACTTTCCAGGTAACAAATAAATTAAATAAACCCGCCCTCCAGACGAATAACCCCTCAATCTATCGTCATACAAAATGTCAATATGAAGGTTATTTGTGGGGTGGGGGCGGGTTTATCTAACCTGTTTACTACGCTTGTAAACCTTGGCGAACCCGCCCCTACAGGTTTATTGAAAATGATACAAGATCTCAGATCTAACCAACCACCTCAAAATCCTGATAAAAAACCTGCCAATTCTCCTTACTTTCCAAATAAATCCACAACTGATAAAGCCGCGTCTCATCCCAAGTCGGTGCGTGGTTATCTTCCCGCAAATCCAACCAATCAAAATCTAAATCTTCATCCAACACAATCCCGACAAATTCCTCTT
Source organism: Microcoleus sp. CAWBG27 (assembly GCF_020883145.1). Lineage (NCBI taxonomy): Bacteria > Bacillati > Cyanobacteriota > Cyanophyceae > Oscillatoriales > Microcoleaceae > Microcoleus > Microcoleus sp. CAWBG27. Next base: position 34,026 of record NZ_JAHREU010000031.1, on the reverse strand, counting down.
TACCCGGAGTATCAAAATTAATCCATCCGTTACTCTCTTGCAAACTCGATCCATCTTGAGGTATCCACATCGGCTTACCATCAAGCTGACACTTCGGTGCAAAAGCAATCGAAGGCGTCAAAACATATTTGGTTTTCCATCCTTGATTCAGCAGCAGTAAATTCCGACTAGAATGCTGCAATTCAATTCGCATAGAATAAGCAGCCTTAACTTGAAGCTGTCGTTTCTGACGCGGCGGCGGGATGACAATTCCAAGATGGTTTTCTGGAGGCAGAAAATCAATCCATTCACAATGCTTGTCCGCTTTCTCCACCAAACTTTGCCAAATCCACCTCATCCGCAACCAGCGATAAACAATTTTCCAAGGAGATTCTTTCGGTTTACCTCTCCCCGGTGCCAGCTTGGCAATATCAACGCCATCTGCTGCCATTTGTGGTACAAATTTATCCTTGATTTTCTTAATGACATCGCCCAAAATTGGATTAATCGAATTTTCCGAGAAACCGCCGTTGAGTTGTTTTTTGATTAAGCCAGCGATATCGGTATTTTCGAGTTGGTGATTGTCGGGATGAAACCGCAGCCGAAAGCATGATTTTTGCACATCAGATGCAGTTTCAGTAAAAATATCCGCAGCGATATCTTCAAGAAAAACTATAAACGACTTTTCCGCGTTCATAAAATACCTCCGAGTGGGTTCAATAATTTTTTACAAAAACCGGATTGCTGAAAGAAACCCGGTTTATCAGCCAAGATTTTTTTGTTATTTAAAGCATAGCATTCGTTTTTTAGATTGACGTGGATAAACCGCAGTTGTTATTTAACGCTATTTAAGGTTATTTGCCGTTTAATTATCAATATTTAGATTTATAACCAAATTCGAGTTTTTTACCCCTCTATTAATCAGTCGGCGCAGGCCGACTTTGTTCGTGTAGTAGCGGTTTCAACCGCCGAGTCATCTGGATTATTTGCAGGTATTTAATCAATAAAAATATCCCATTTTCAGCTATTTTTATGCCTGTTAAAACAGTAAATATAAACAAATTAGAAGGCAAAGAAATGCTAAATACTACCCCGCGCGCCAAATTCTTAATCATAATTGCTAAAATTATCCTGCAAGTCGGTCAAATTTGCATCGATCCTTACCTGGGCTGTGCCTTCAGTATTGCGTTAATCCTTGTAGAATCGCTGATGGAGAAACAAGCAACAGCAGATGCAGGCAGCGAGAATACTGAAGAAATCCAGTAATACCAAATCCGGGTTAGATACTCTTGTTATGACATCTTGCACCAATGTCAATATGAGGGTTATTTGGGAGTTGTTCGTGGGGTGGGGGCGGGTTTATTTAACCTGTTTGCTACGTTTTTAACCATTGGCGAACCCGCCCCTACAGAATTATTGAAAGGCGTAGAAGCTATTCGTTGAAATCGCTTTGGGGTGAAAATCGAATGTACTCTCACATTGCGATTTTTACCCCAACAGCTCAAACAAAGTGTCCTTTGCAAACTGAGAAAATAAAGGGCTTTCCAAACCTGGATTTGGTGGTATAATGCCTATTTTTACTCGGCTTTTTACTGAGTGAAAGTAAAACGACAGTTCACTTTTTCTCCCTTAATATCCGCATTCACCTTCACAGGATACTGGCCTGGATCTTTGCCAGGAAACACAACAGCGTAATGTTTGCCTTCAGGATCGTATTTGAGAGCTAGGGTTTGTTGCTTTCCACTCGGTAACTGCACTTGTGCTGACACTTTTGCGTCAGGAACCGGTTCCTTTTTATCGCCTTTTTGCAGGTACAAATCTAAGTGAGTTCCTGTAGCTTCTTTGACAGGTACAAACTCTAAATGGTAAGATCCAGCATTGACAACTTGACCGCCTTTAGCTCCTTTTGCAGCAGCAGCAGGATCGGCGGCGGGAGCGGAAGACGCAGGTTGTGAAGCAGCAGGAGGGGGTGTGGGAGTGATTTTTGTATCGCTTGCTTCGTCGCCTTTACCGCAAGCTCCCAAAAATAGCAATCCGACACTGCCGAGAATAATTAAACTTGATTTGATCGTTTTCATGTGCTTGACTCTTTGCGGACAATTATTCGTAAATTATGGCATTTTAAAACAGGGCGTCAACGAAAATTATCAAAAATTATTCAGCAACAGCCATGATCGTTGTTAAAAAGCAGTTAAACGAGTTTTTTCATCTTCAGCAACAGGCTGAGGTTCTTGAGGGCGTAAGAATTTCCCAAATTGAGCATACAAGGCTGGCAAAACTAACAGTGTTAACGCCGTAGAAGTAAACAATCCTCCTAAAACTACTATTGACAGCGGTTGTAGGATTTCCTTTCCTGGCCCGCCTTCCAAGACTAACGGTGCTAAACCTAAAGCTGAAGTTGAAGCAGTCATCAAAATAGCGTTAAGCCGTTCCATAGACCCTTTAATAATAGCTTCTTGAAAAGCCATTCCTTCAGCAAATTTAGTATTGTAGTTGTCTACTAACAACAAGCCGTTGCGGGTAGCTACGCCGAATAATGTGACAAAGCCAACCAGGGAAGCTACGGAAATTATACCGCCAGTCAAAGCTACAGCAATTACTCCTCCAACTAAGCCGATCGGCAAATTGATCATAATCATCGCAGTTGAAGCGATCGACTTGACGGAGAGGTACATCAATACTGTGATGACTAGAAAGGCGATCGCGCTAAACACCATAATATTCTGCGAAGCCCTTTGTTCCGCCTCAAATTGACCGCCGTACTGGATAAAATAGCCAAATGGCAACTGCACCTCTCGTTTGACTTTAGCCTGAATTTCATTCACAACCGATCGCAAATCCCTACCTTTCGCATTAGCCGCCGCCACAATCAACCGAGAAACATTCTCGCGGTTAATCGTATTTGGGCCCGTACCGTATGTAACAGTCGCCACTTGCGCCAGGGGAATTTTATTACCGCTGGGGGTATCAACCAACAAATTTTGAATAGTTTCGAGGTTGTTTCTGGCTGACGGCTGCAACCACACAACCAAATCAAAAGTTTGCTGTGCTTCCAAAACTTGAGAAACAATTTTGCCATTTAAAGCTATTTCGATGATTTCCGAAAGTTCGCCAATTTTCAAACCATATCTACCCGCAGCTTGACGGTTAAACTTAATTTGAATTTGCTGCACCGGCACCTGGGGTTCGAGTTGTAAATCCACAATTCCCTTAACTGTTTTCATTTGCGCTTCAACTTGAGCGCCGAGGCTGCGAAGTTGATTCAGATCCGGGCCAAATATTTTTACAGCAATCTGACTTCTGACACCAGACAAAACCTCATCCATCCGGTGAGAAATAAAGCCTCCGATATTTGGTGCAACTCCCGGCAATTTCGCAAATTCCTGCCGCAAAAATTCCAAAGTTTTTGACCTATTTTTCATCCCTTCCTCGCTCAAACCAATATCAATGTGAGCTAAATTCACACCCGCAGCATCAGCATCACCCGGAGCTCTACCCGATCGCACTTGCACGTATTCAAATCTGCGATCGTCCTTAAGTGCATCTTCCATCGCAAAAGCCGCGCTATCCGTCGCCTCCAAAGACACCCCCGGATAAAGCAGAATAGTATTCACCAAAGTTTGCTCCTGAAACTCCGGCAAAAACACTCGTCCAAAGGAAGGCAAAATAATTAATGCTGCAACCATACTAGCAGCAGCAAAAACTAAAATTATCGCCGAATACCGCATTGACAATTGGATGAAAAAGTGATATATTTTTTTGCAAAATCTTGGCAACCAAGGTTCCTGGGAAGTCATGCGTTTATTTGGCAATAAAATAGCACAAAGCGCCGGAGAAACGAACAGCGATTCCAGACTAGAAATCACCACAACTACCAAATAAGTAATTCCCATCGGCGTAAAAATTCGACCTTCTACACCGGGTAAAGTAAAAATAGGCGAAAACACCACAATCCCAATTACCGTTGCTCCAATTAACGAATCACGCACCTCCTGACTGCCATCAAAAATCACATCCATCACCGGGCGCGGATGCCCAGAAGCCTTATTTTCTCGTAAATTGCGGTAGGTATTTTCAGCATAAACGATCGCATCGTCGATCGCAGTGCCGATCGCCACCGACAACCCCCCTAAAGTCATCGTATTCAATCCCAGCCCCAGCCAATACATCGCCAGCAGCCCGAACAGCCAAGTTAGGAAGAAATCGAGCAAAACCACCGTCAGAGTGCGCCAATTCATCAAAAACGGGATCAGAATCACGGTGACAATGATACTGCCTTCCACTAAAGCCGATCGCACATTCTCCACCGAAGAATTGATATACTCTTCCTGGCGGAAAGTCACTGTCACCTTAATATCCTGAGGTAAAGCTTGCTGTACCTCAGCCATTGCCGCCTCTACCGCCTTCGTTACCGTCGGAGTATCAGCAACTGGCTGTCGGTTTACCATCACAATCACAGCTTTTTTGCCGTTAAAACTGCCGTTTCCCCGCTTGATTGCAGCACCAATCTTGACATCCGCAACATCACCAATTCTGACGGGTGTTCCTTGGCGAGAGGCGATCGCAGATTGCTGCAAATCTGCCACAGACTCAATCCGCCCCACACCTCGAATTAACGTTTCTTTGTCGGGTGTAATTAAATAGCCTCCCGGCGCATTAACATTGGCAGCCTTCGCCGCTTCTGCAACTTGCTGCAACGACACATTAAAAGCTTTTAACTTAGCAGGTTCTACCAATACTTGATACTGCCTTTGTTCCCCACCGTAAGCCACGACTTGAGCAACACCAGTCACTGCCAAAAGACGATTTGTAACTTGCCAATCAACCAAACGGCGCACTTCCATCAAAGGAGTAGTTTCTGATGTAAAAGCATAGGTAATTACCAAACCAACCGGAGAAGTAGTCGGAGAAATTTGTGGTGTTTCTACTCCAGCCGGGAGTTTGCTTTGAGCTTGCTGCAACCTTTCGGTTATTAATTGGCGGGCTTGATAGATTTCAGTGTTCCAATCAAAGATTACCTTAATCGCAGAAAGACCGACAGCCGAAGACGATCGCACTGCTGTTACTCCCGGAGTTCCGTTAATCGCACTTTCGATCGGGAGTGTTACTAAAGACTCGATTTCTTCCGGTGCGAGGCCCGGTGCTTCCGTCTGAATTTCGACTTGCGGCGGCGCAAAAGGTGGGAAGACATCAAGGGACATTTTGGGGATGATATATAATGTCCAAAGACTAATAATAATGGTGGCGAGAACGACTAGCCAACGGCGATTAATTACCCATCTCAGAATAGTGCTGAACATTTAAACAGTTGACAGTTGACAGTTGACAGTTGACAGTTGACAGTTAAATAGCCATTCAATCTAGATTGACACCCAACAATGAAATTAGGATGAAATCGTTTCTCTTTTAAGTCTGATTTAATAAGTTATAGCGGTTATCAAAAAGATGAGGTACGTTGTTGGGCTTCAGCCCTCTTGGTTTAAGGGTTATGTAAGCTGTCAGTAGTTGTAGGGTGCGTCGCCATCTACAATCCTCAAAAAAAACGACAATCTCGTAGCGACGCACCTTACAAATCCTTTAAATAACCAATCGAATGTTGATCGTAGTTATTAGAACTCTTGCAAAAATCAAAAGCACCCCACCCCAACCCTCCCCTTATTAAGGGGAGGGATCAAGATTATTCTTGTTTCCCCCCTTAATAAGGGGGGACTAAGGGGGGTAAATTTGACTAGAGCAAGAGGTCTATTATGAAAGCACCCAAAGAATACTCAGAAACTCTAAACAACTTTGACGAAAAAGACTACAATCCAGTCCCGCCAAAGCGCTCAAAACGAGTAATCATGCGCGCTCAGTTCAAAGGGCGTAAAAAACCTATAACGTATATTTTTGATGAAGAAGAATCGCACAGTTTTCTAGATGCAGATAAATGAATCAACTCTCAGACAAGGTGATTACTTGTAAACAAAATTTTTACTTTAAACTTTGGGTTTCTGCCTCGTGGCTTTTAACACGGTGGTTGTCATCATGCGGCAATTCATCTACTTTACTGGCATTTAGTGCCACTGCCGAGGTAGAAAAACCATTGTTTTTAGAATCCGTTGGTAAAGCTGGAACTTCGCGCCGTTTTCCCCAAAATACCCCGGCTGCAAAAGTCACGGATGCGATCGCAATTCCTCCCCCAATTCCCGCCCACAAAGGCACGGGAAAGCTATTAAAACCTTCTTTCTCCTTGAGAGTTACCTCTTTCTTTTCCTCGCTGGTTGATGGCTTGCTACCGCCTCGCAGAGATTGGGCGTAAAGTTGAGGCGCGCGCTGGGTTACAATCAAATCTCCATCGAATAAACCGCTCTTAATTTCTACTAAATCCCCGGCAGTTTGACCGACTTCAATGTCAACAGCTTGATAAGCATCACCATTCTGGACGTAAACGGTTTTTTTACCGCTAACATCTACTACTGCTGTACTCGGAATTGCTAAAACATTAGTAACATTTTTGCTGGTTAAAATTTCCAACTCCGCAAACAGTCCCGGCTTTAACTCGCCGTTACTATTATCTAATTCTGCTTTGACTGGTACAACCCGCGTTTCTCCTTGCACGGATGAGCCAATTAAGGTGATTTTTCCCTTGAAAATACGATCGCCCAAATTAGCAACTTTCACCCTGACTTCCTGGCCCTGTTTTACCTGATTCAGGTCTTTTTCGTAAATGTTGGCGGTAGCAAAAACCCGGCTGTCATTTAAGACACTCATCAACGGTTTTTCAGCGCTTACAGACTCTCCTTGGGTGATGGCGCGATCGGCAATCGTACCAGAAATCGGAGCAATTACGGTGACAAGTCCCTGCTCGTTCGCAACAGTACCTAATTGTTGCAGCCGTGCTTGATAAGCCGCATCGGCTAAGCGAATGCGTGACTGAGCGACTTGCACGGCAGTTTTGGCACGTTTGACCTGATTCTCGGCTTCCAACACTTCCCGGCGGCTCTGAGCCTTGGTTAGTTGAGCTTTTGCATCTGCCACCTTGCCTTGAGAATCGCGCAATTCCCGCACGGGGAGGTCTACTTCAGCTTGTTTAATTTCGGTTTCGGCTTTGATAACTTCGGGACGGCTTTTTGCCTTCGCAACATTGGCTTTGGCTTCGGCGAAGTGGGATTGCGACTCTAACATTGTACGCCGCGCGATCGCCCCTGACGCAACTAACTCGCGATCGCGATCGAACTGTTCTTTAGCCACAGTCAATTCAGTTTCCGCCCGCGCTATCTCTGCTTGCGCTATCTCCATCTGACGTTGATAATTTTCCTTAGCAACTTTGACAACAGAGCGCTGATTGACTAATTCTTGCTCTCGTTGGTACTGTTGAGTTGTTGCTGCTACTTGAGTTTGGGCTTGTATTATTTCTGCTTCAGAGATTTGAATTTGGCGATCGTAATTTTCTCGTGCTAGTTTCAAATCGCCTTGTGCTTGCTGCAAATCTGCCTCAGCTTCCGCTCGTTTCGAGAGAGATTCAACGCGCAACTGTCCTAATTCTGAACTCGACAAAACCGCAACGGGTTGACCTTTTGATACTTTGTCTCCAGGCTTAACTAACAACTCTACCACTTTGCCAGCCACCGAAGCCGTCACTTCTACCTTTTGGTTGGGCAAAGTTTCAATTTGTCCTGTGGTTTTGATACCGATATCTAATCGCTGGCTGGTGGCCGGGGAGACTTTAATTCCCAACCGTTTTGCTGTTTTGGCATCGACAGAAATAGCAGCAGGAGTTTGATTTGTTTCGCCGCTTTGGTGAAATTCATTGCCGTGTCCCGCGTGGGCAAAAACGGTAGTGGGATAACTCAGTAAAATTAGGCTAATAAAAGTTACCGAACAACTGGTAATAATTGCCTGAGATTGAGAATATTTGTGAAATATCATCGTTGGCATTTTCCAGGAAATGAGGTTGAGTGCCAAAAGCTTAGCGGTTTGTATTTTGCCAAAAGAAGTAAGTCAAGCGAATTAACCGCAGCTACTTATTAGCATTTTTCAAGAAACGACTGCTAAGCAATGACCAAGAGCTAAAATTTATCTCCTCAACCTAGTCTTTCACTGCCAAATGAAATTAGGATGAAATTTCGACTCAGCAGCCAAAATGCCCTCCGGCTTCTAAAATACGAAGATAAGTTTTGCCTAATCCCAAGGAATTGCGATGTAGATTTTTTGCTTGTTGTGCAACTTTTTTCGCTTCAATTTCCTTTGTTAAAATGCTCATGAGTTCGTCCTTGGCTGCGTTTGATTTATAAGTTGTGTTTGATTCCAAGCTGTTCAACATCATTGAATGAATACCCTGTATATGGCTTTTTAGTGACTCTTATACTTTAGATCTAGTGCTTTTAAATTGTCTACAGTATTTTCACGTAAAAATCAAATGATGTGAATTCAGACAACTGCTGACATCTGTCTTCCAACTAAATTACTGTTATGGGAAGGTTGTTGCCAGTCTTGTATTGGCTAGATTTCTGGCTTTTTTAAACAGTTGACAGTTGACAGTTGACAGTTGACAGTTGAGAGCGAAGTGATAAAAACCGAGATTTAAACTCCGTTCCGATCACAATCTGCCTGAAGGCAGGGGTTTGAAGCCCCTGCTATTCGGTGAAGCAAGCATTTCTTAGACAATTGACAGGCTGTGATTACTATCACTTGTTGTGTGGCTTTGTGTCACATATTGCTTGGTGGAGCTAAATTTTTGCTTGTACTAAGCTTGGTAGCAGTCTTTGATTTGCTCAATTTCTGCTTGTTCCGAATCCAAAATTTATTGATGTAATTTCTTGATTTTCGGCTATTTCGACTTTTTAAAAGTATCTTCAGCCATCAATCAAGATCCTTCGCAGTGGAGAACGATCGCAATTTTTCAATATATAATAGCTGAGCGAGCGAAAGATGAAGTATTGACCAATCAATCCCTCAATCCCTCAATCTCAAATCTCAAATCTCAAATCTATAGCGGTTCTCAAACGTGGCGAGGTATGCTACAGAGCTCTATGCCCTATGCCCTATGCCCTATGCCCTATGCCCTATGCCCTATGCCCTATGCCCTATGCCCTATACCCTATCCCCATGAGTACCTCATCTTTTTGAGAAAGGCTATAAAATCCCTCAATCCCTCAATCTCTCAATCTAAAATCTCAACTTGTGCCTCATGTTTTTGAGAAAGACTGTACAAGGGGCGGGTTAAGCAAGCCAACTTCCAGACAACAGATAATTCCCGTACAAAACCCGCCCTCTTAAATTAGCCTCCCCAAACTTTCTTCAAAACCTCTTGCGGAGAAATGTCAGCCATTTTGCCAGTAGGAGATTTAATTCCCAAAAAGCGATCGCTCTTTGGAAGCAATTTTGCAGGTTCAGTCGGGCCGAACAAAGCTATTGTATAAGTTTGAACCGCCACAGCTAAGTGCATCGGCGCACTGTCAGTACACATCATCAAATTAGCAGCAGCAATGGTGGCCGCCAACTTGCCGACATCATCCGGCGAGATAACTTTTACACTCGGACAAAGTTCGACTAACTTTTTCACGAAGGCTCCATCTTCGGGGCCTTTCACCACCACAACGGGTAAATTTGGCTGCCGCTGCTGGCAGTCTTTGATGATTTGCTGCCAGTTGTCTATAGGGTAAATTTTGTCAATACCTTTAGACAAAGCTAGCTGACTCGAACCGCCGTGAATTAGAATGTAACCGCTTTCTTTGATTCCCAACCGCTGCTGTTCGGCTTCCGCCCACTGAATATCCTGTTTTGGTACACTAATTGCGATCGGCCCACAAGGATTGTTAATGTTGAATCCTTGGAGCAAATCGTGGTACATTGAAGCCGCGTACTGGTCTGTTTTCAGAGGTACCGAATCGGTGAGAAATCGAGCGCCGTTGGTTCCAGAATACCCAATTCTCTGGGGAATGCCTGTCAGCCACAGCAGAAGTCCTACAGTCCAACGTTGGCCGAGGGAAACAACTGCTTCGTATTCGCGATCGCGAATTACGCCCAGTAAATTTCCCAAATCAGCCATCGCATTGCGATCTTTGAAATTGTACGTCAAGACTTCTTTGACAGACTTGCAGACTCGGTAAGCGCCCTTCGCCCTCGGTTCCACGATCACATCAATCTGAGCCTCTGGATAAGACTGTTTGAGGTCATCAAGGGTAGGGAAAAATAAAATTTGGTCGCCAATCCCGCCTGGGACAAGTGCTAGTATTCGCATCATAAACGCTCGGGCTATTATCTATCGAGGTAGCTCTCAGCGATCGGCTTTCAGCTATCAGCTTATAGTATTTTAAGACATTAAAAGCTACTGGCTGACAGCAAAACAACTGACTGAAAATTACAGGACGCTCTTAATATATACCTTGTTGGGTGAAGAAGGGTTAGTGAATGCACTTATTAATTCCTGCGGCGGGTTCGGGACGACGGATGGGCAGTCAGCGGAACAAACTGCTGCTGACTTTGCTGGAAAAACCTTTGCTGAGTTGGACTTTGGCCGCCGCTGAAGCTTCGCAGCAGATTAGCTGGATCGGCATTATGGGCCAGCCTGAAGATTTTCCTGATTTCAAGGCAATTCTGGGCGATTTAGGTTTGGTGAAGCCCGTGGAACTGATTCAAGGAGGGGCTACCAGGCAAGAGTCAGTTTACAACGGTTTGCAGGCTTTGCCCCCAAATGCCGATCGCGTGTTGATTCACGACGGTGCCCGGTGTTTAGCAACTCCTGAATTGTTCGATCGATCTTCAGCAGCTCTCTTAAGCTGTCCGGGCTTGATTGTCGCCGTCCCGGTCAAGGATACGATTAAGGTGGTGGACGAGTCTAGAATCGTGCGAGACACACCGGACAGAAGCCATTTGTGGGCTGCCCAGACTCCCCAAGGATTTGAAGTGAAATTGTTAAAGCAGTGTCACCAACAAGGGCGGGAGAAAGGTTGGGAAGTTACAGACGATGCAGCTTTGTTTGAAAAATGCGGTTTACCAGTGCAAATTGTGGAGGGTGAAGAGACAAATTTAAAAGTTACAACGCCCGTTGATTTGAGTGTCGCTGAATTCATTTTGCGCCAGAGATACGGGAAATAGTTGACAGTTGATAGTTGACAGTTGACAGTTAATAGGTAGGGGCGGTGGATGGTGCGGGCCCGCCCTCTTAGTTGATAATTGACGATTGACCTGGGACAGCACTTGACATCGAAAAAGAGGATTGGAGCAATCAATAGTCTTCTTTTAATCTGTGCCTAAAAGAGTTCAGGATTTCAACCAATTCTTTCTAGTAATTTATCAACGATATAGCGCTTATCAAAAAGATGAGGTATTACTGAAAGCTTCTACAACCACATAAACTAAGAGGGCTAAAGCCCAACAACGTACCTAATTCATAGTGGAGGACGAAAACAATGCAATATCAGGGTAAATGGCGCATCACCGAAATGGACGAGTGGGATAGTGACTACCTGGACATGGAAGTTGAAGCGTATATCGAGATTGATTCCAAAGGTTCAGGAGAATTTCAATTTGGTTTAGTATTCGGTCAAATTGACGGCGAAGTCGTGAAAAATCGAGGCGATGAGCGATTAGAGTTTACTTGGGAAGGGAATGATGAATCTGATACTACATTTGGTAGTGGTTGGCTGAAATTAAATGACAAAGACTCGATAGAAGGTCGAATCAAAATTCACCAAGGTGACAGTTCTGGTCTTGTTGCTGAACGCATGGAGTAGTTAATATGCGATCGCACTCAGTACGAAATTACATCTATTACTGAGGGTAGTTCGATCAAATATTATCGCTTGGTGCGTCGCTCTTCTATTTCGTTTTTTTTAGGGATGGTTGATAGCGACGCACCCTACAAATGTTAGTCAGGGTGGTTCGATCGTATCAAATCCAATAGTATTGGAATTATTAATCTCTCTATTCTCTTTCTCTGTGTCCTCTGCGCTCTCTGCGGTTAAATTATTTCGATTCAACCGAAAACGAACTCAAATATTATCGCTTGGTGCGTCGCTCTTCTATTTTGAATCTTTTTCAGGGATGGTTGATAGCGACGCACCCTACAAATATTTTTACTATCAACTATCAACTGTTGAACACCCTTGGGTTCATAACTACTCAGGAAGGATTGAGTGGAAAATCAGTATCATGTTCAATCTCTGTCGCACTTTTGACTAAATCCAAAAACGCAAACACCGCCGGAATCAACAGCGCATCCCTCAAAACAGCCACCCCAATTACCCTTTCAAAAGCCGCTGGTAAACCGCAAATTTTCACCTCAGCAGGAATCGGTTCCGCCGCCAAACGTGGCATAATTGCAGCACCCAAACCGCGCATCACCATACCGACAATAGTTGAATCTTCGCTGAGTTCGTAAGCAATATTTAAGGGAAACCCCGAAGTTGCTAAATATTTGCGTAGCGGTATAGAACAAGCTGTTTCCGGCGGCTGCAAAATCAGCGGATGATTTGCTAATTCTTCCCAGGTAATCTTTCCACTTGATAATTTAGCAGTTGGTGGCAACAACACAACGTATTTATCCCGCAAAATTTCCCTTGTTTCAAATTCATCTGAGATGGGAAGAGAGACAAAGCCGATGTCTGCTTTGCCCGATCGCAAAGCTTCCTCCACAGCCTGGGTATAATACACTTCGGCAATGCTGACAGCAATCTTGGGAAAGCGATCGCGAAATTGAGCAATAATACCCGGTAGAATGTGAGTTGCGACGCTGCGAAACGTCACTATCCGCACCTGGCCTCCCTGCAAACCTTTTTCTAAATCGGCTTCTTTAACCATCATTTCTAACGATCGCACAATTTGACGCCCGTGAAGCACCACTCTTTCCCCCACCGGTGTCAGTTGAGCACCGTGTCGCCCCCGATGGAACAATTGCACACCCAATTCTGTTTCCAAAGAGGCGATGGCGTGGCTGACTGCGGATTGTGAAAGTTCCATTTGTAAAGCCGCTTCACTAAAGTTTCCACAGTCGGCTACTCCTATCAAAGCCTGAATCTGCGAGAGTTTCATCCGCCGCGTTTTGATTTCATTCATAGCGTTTCCTTGAAGGAAGAGTTGACAGTTGACAGTTGACAGTTGACAGTTGACAGTTTATATAGCGGATCGAGCTCTCATATGAGGTACGTTGTTGGGCTTTAGCCCTCTGTTATATAAGCTGTCAGTCATACCTCATCTTTTTGACAAAGGCTATAGTTGACAGTTGAGAGTTGACAAACGGAAAACGGAAAACGGAAGACGGAAAATGAAAAAGTAGAAACGAAAAAGTAGAAACGAAAAAAAAGCGATCGCAAGTGTTCCAGTAATTAACAACTTTCTAACTGTCGGGTGCGGTTGGTATATTTAGCTATCAATTTTATTCATACAACCTATGCAAGTAATGATTTGATTGTTGTTTCGCCCAGAGCTAGGGTGGATTTATCAGGTAAAAAATTTAGTTTTACTGGAGTTGCAGAGCTATCAAAAGTGCTGTAATTGCGAGAAAGTTAGCAAGTTATTGCTTCCTTTTAGCTGCGATTTTTGATTGTGCAATTTTTGTTTAATTAAAAAGTTGAAGGTGTTTGTTATGTCTACTTACGAAAAACGGCGGTATCCCGAAAAAATAAGCGTTATTTCGATTGACGAGCGAGCTAAATATGCCAAAAAGCCAAAAAGGCGATCGATCTTTTCAGCTATCAATCAACTTTGGCAAGGTTTGCTCGCCGCCGCTGCTGGCGAAAACGAGGTCAGAATTTGGCAAACGTGCGATCGCAATGGTAACACTTGCTGGCACGGTTGCGATCGCGCGACTGGTCGCTATACCTGCGCGGCGACGGATGACGAAATACGCGCTTGGATCGATCGGCGTTATTGCCAATAGTAGATTATTGCTTGTGTGGGGGAGTTTCGATCGATTGTTTGCGAGCAGCCAAGATTTTGATAAACCAGCCCGCCAGAAAATTCGGGGAAATTGTTGATTTTGGATAATTAATTCCAAAGGAGATGCTATGCTTCAAAGATATTCCCAATGTGCAGCGCCAGATCGCATAATCCTCATGAAAAACGAGGTGTATAGGTTGCCTCAAAATCATCGAGAAGTTCAAGTCTTGTCAGGAATTGCTTGGATTACAGTTGACAAACACGACATCATCTTGCACGGCCCAGAAAAAATATCGCTTCCACCGAGCAAAAACTTTGCTGTCATCTCCCCTCTCAGGAATATGCCGCTGATTGTGGCAGTCTGTTCAACAGTTGACAGTTGACAGTTGACAGTTGACAGTTGACCATGGGAGAGCGACCTCTACCCTTAAGTCCGAGTATTGGAGTAATGAATAGTCTGATTTTAATTTCTCCCGCTGATGCGGGCGGGCTTTCAACCAATTCTTTATGGTAAGACATAAGCCAAGCCAAGCCAAGCCATTTTCGATTTTGGATTGAAGAACAGGAATTGACTGCTTGTGCATGAGTTTGCAACTTGCTTAAAGCTGCATTCTTTGTTGAAACTGGTATCAGAGGCTAGCGACTGAGAAAAAAACTTGGCAGAAACACCCCAAAGAGGTCTATCTTATTTATAAATGGGCTTTTGGAGGACTCGATCGGTGTATTGCCACTCTTACCGCTTCAGCTATCTCGCAGCTATAAGTATTGTGGTATCGCCCGCACTCAGCTTGCTGGAAATTTCAGACGCTCGGGCATTTGCCCCTATTATAAATGCCAGGCCAGCTCGATCGGGCGATTCCCTACGGGATAGCTTCGCCCCGCGTGCCCAAGCAACAGATCCCAAAACGGAAGCAGACAAACTCTTTGAAACAGGAGTCAAACAGCACCGCGAGGGTTTGTTTCGAGAAGCAATCCAGACTTTTGAGCAAGTTTTGGCAATTCGCAAGCAACTAGGCGACAAACCGGGAATCGGAGAAACCCTCAACAATATCGGGGAAGTTTACACCGAAATGGGTTCGCAGTCCAAAGCTTTGGAAGTTTTGCGACAAGCTTTAGCCATTCACCGAGAAATCGGCGAAGGGCCCCGCATTGCCCACACTCTCAATCTCATCGGTTTCGTCAACCGACTTGCGGACAATTTTGACGCAGCGATGAAACTGCACCAAGAAGCTTTGGAACTTGCCAAAACTGCCAACGACCAAATTCAAATAGCAGAATCTTTTCACAACATCGCGGCAGTGTACGCAGAGCAGGTAAATTACGCAAAGGCGATCGAATTTTACCAGCAAGCGCGGACGATTCGCACCACAGAGGGCGATCGGCGCGATTTAGGCCGTACCCTCAATAACATGGGCGGCGTCTATTACAACATCGGCGACTTTAACAGAGCGATGGAATTTTACCATCAAGCCTTAGCAATTCGCCGGGAAATCGGAGACAGGGCTGGCGTCGCCCGCCTCCTCAACAACATGGCACTTACCTGTCGCAAACAAGGCAAAGATACTCAAGCGTTGATCTATTTTCAGCAAGCAATACCAATGTTTGAAGCTATCGGTGACAAGACAAGTATGGGACGCTTGTTTAACAATATGGGCGCGATTTATGAAAGTCTCCGTCAATATCCTAAAGCTCTCAACTCCTACGAGCGAGCTTTGAAAATTGCCCGCGAGGGCGGCGATAAAGCTGGAGAGACTACGGCGATGGAAGGCATTAAACGATTGTCGTCCGGGCAGTCTTTGCCACAATAATCGCAGGATTTAATTATCATATTTCTTGGTACGTAGTTGCGATGCAAGCGCTCTTTGCTTAAATAATAGAAGAGCGCTCAAACATAACTACTTTCTTGGTACGTTGTTGCGCTTCAGCGCTCTTTCTTATCTTATTAAAAAGCGCTCAATCGCAACTACCTTTCTTGGTACGTTGTTGCGCTTCAGCGCTCTTTATTGTCTTATTAAAAAGCGCTAAATAGCAACTACTTTCTTGGTACGTTGTTGCGCTTTAGCGCTCTTTCTTATCTTATTAAAAAGCGCTCAATCGCAACTACATTTCTTGGTACGTTGTTGCGCTTGGTCGCTTTTTCTTAAATAATCGAAGAGCGCTTGCATCGCAACTACGTACCTTTCTTGGCTTCAGCGCTCTTTCTTAAATAATCGAAGAGCGCTTGCATCGCAACTACGTACCTTTCTTGGCTTTAGCGCTCTTTCTTAAATAATCGAAGAGCGCTTGCATCGCAACAACATACCTTTTCAATCCTTAAGAATCTCCCGGTAACAAACCGGGAGACTTGCAAATTATAACCTAACCAACTAGCCCGATCGCCCTTTTCGTCAAAGCATCAGCCGTCAACCCATTAAACGCCATCAACTCACCAGCGCTAGCAGTCGTTTCCCCCCGCTTCCAAGCGAAAGTATCGCGCGGGCAATTGCTGCGAAGCATCACCGGCTCCAACATCCCAGAAGCACCGCCTGTCACGCCAATCAAGGCATCTCCACCAAACATTTCGGCAAATTTCTCATCGCTCAAAAAGCCACCGTCAGCTTCCGAACAAGTATTCCAAGCAACATCGCTGGAACGGTACAAACGGCGGGGATTCACAACAGAAACAATCCGCACTCCCAAGCCTTCTTTTTCCAATGATGCCGCCGCTTCAAACACCGGCATTAAAGTCATATCGCCAACAACAGCAAACACAACTTGCTTATTTCCAGTTGTTTCGTGCAACACAATTCCACCATCTTCTAAACCTTGGCGAGTCTGTGCAAAAGTAGTACGAATTGGCAGCGGCGACTTGCTCGCAGTAATCACAACTCCCTTATTTCTGGCACTCAAAGCCCAATCGTAACAAGCTTGAATGCTGTTAGCATCCGGCGGAAACAAAGGAAACACATTTCCGTTACGCATCATCGCCGCAAAATAAGCCTCAATTTCCGGGCGTTGGTGCGTCCAACCGTTGCGGCCTTGCTCTAAAGCACCCGCTGTAAATAAGGTGACAGTTGCCGGAGTTGCACGGCGCAATTCTGCCATTGCTTGCGTTACTGTTTGCCAAATTGGTAAACCGTTGATGGCAAAAGATTCGTAGGAACACCACAAACTCCGCGCTCCGAATAGCGATAAACCTACTGCCAAACCGGCGCAAGCATCTTCGCTCAAAGGCTCGTAAACTTGACCGTTGGGCGATTGATTGTACAAATCATCCGTCGTCGGGTGAATGATTTTGAGAGCTTGGTTGATGTTGGCAATTGCTGATGCTTCGTTGCCGTCTGCGTTGGTGACAAGAAAAGTGCGATCGCGCTCGCCGACAGTTCCCACCAAACGTCCCATTGCAGTTGTCGAAATCTTCGCTTCTCCACCAACCGCAAATTCTTCTAAAGGCAATTCTCCCAAATCTGCTAGCGGCAATGTAAACTCAGTAACAACGGTTTTCGCAGCAGGCCCGCCACCAGCACGTTCGCAATTTGTCCGCACCAACTGCCACGCCTCAGCAGTCAAAGCCCGCTGTTTTAAGGCGCTGACAATGTGCGGAGCATCCAGCGTATCTTTCGGATAAAGGTTGTGAGATTTTGCACCCAATGCGTGTACGCCTGCACCTTTTAACTGTTTGATAATAAACACAGTTAATTTGCCGCCGAGAGCAGATTTGGCTGCTTTGTCAACTCCTTGTAAAACAGCTTTGGTAAATGCCATCCGCTGTTCGAGGGAAAAAGCCGTGCTGTCAACATAAGCTTCCGGTTGATTTTTGTCGTCAAATTCCTTAGCGTCAACTAAGATGACTTCTTTAAAACCGTTTCCTTGCCAATAAGCAACCATTTCAGCATTGGTTTTAGTCGAAACCATACTGTGATGTTCTTGGGAATATCCGTTCCAAACTAACACTGGCAAAAAGTTAGTAGCTTTCGGATAAGCTGTGTGGAAATGCGCCATGCTGCTCATCGGATAGGGTTCGCCCATCCCACCGTCGCCCATGGTGAAAGGAAACAGTTTGTCGGGGTGCAAAAGTGCGCCCGCCATTGCGAAATGCTGTCCTTGTCCGAGGGGGCCTGCTGGTGCTAAAAGGCCGGGAATGAAGCCGGAAAGATGTCCTAATAAACCGTCTTTTTCGCGGAATTTATCGCGCGCTTCCTGCACTTTGACAATTCCCATGTCTTCTAAAGATCGATCGAGAAACATGGCACTGTAAAATCCTGGCGCGTGGTGCCCGACTTCGGTGACAATGTTCTTGTGTCCCAGCATCACCAACGCAGCGTAGGCCTCAGCTTGGCTGGCAAAACCCCCCGGATGTCCCGATGCCTTGCTGGCTGTGATTTGCAGCGTTAAGTAGCGCAGGGCATCTGCTCCGAGCATCGTTTGAAATACGGCGACGGGATCGGCTGGATCGGCGATCGAATTGCTTCCTTGGGCGATCGCAGGTGTTTTCCCGTAAGTCTCAAAACCCGGCACATTCTCCGAAAAATACTGGATTCCTTCGCAAAAACTGGGAATTGCTGACGTTGCCTTCGGCGTAGTTGCAGTCATGCTTATTTATACCTAAAAAATTTGACTTGAATTAAGTAACAGTAATTTTATAGCTTTTGTGTTGCAAAATATCATCACTTCTGCTATGTCGAATCATAAATCTGTCAAATATCTCAAATTTTTATACGAATCCCCAAAACGGTGATAACTTTGTTGATTCCTGAAATTATTAATTTTATTTGCTCTTCCTTCTTTTTACCTTGAGCGAGGCCGAAAGGCCCTCTGCTTTTTTCCCCTGAGCGTAACCTTTTATATCATTTGCGATCGATTGACCCCAATAAGTAAGGTTCGTAGTGCGGACTTCAGTCCGCTTTCTGCTGCGGACTGAAGTCCGCACTACAAACTGTAAGGTTCGTAGTGCGGACTTCAGTCCGCTTTCTGCTGCGGACTGAAGTCCGCACTACAAACTGTTTCTTTAAGGTTCGTCAATATCTACATCTAGTCGTTCCCCAAGATTAATATAAATCGGAGCGCCACTTTCAAAAAGAGACGGTCTAGCCTTTTGATTCGCCAGCCAAACAAAGAAAGTGCTAAGTGCAGGAGCCGGATCTTGATCTCGGCGCAACGTGTAGATCAAACCTTCGCACGGCCCGTTAATCCGGCTGCTCGTGCAAATCGCTTTTTGATTGTTTACCATACCGACAGTGACATAATTAAGCTGTTTGTTGCGGTTATAATTATCCAGGCGTTGAGTCACTTGTTGACAGCGAGTCAGAGGATCGTAGCCAGCACTAGAAAAGAAATTAGAATTCCAGCGAATCCAAGGCTCTCTAAACCCTTGGGGATTTTGATATACAGTCACTGGTTCTCCCGTTGAGGTATCGCACACAAATCCCCCCCGCTGGAGATTCGGTTGAGTTTGGGGAGAGCTGCGGTCGATCGCAATATTGCTGAGAATATCAAACCCGTTAGGTAAGATTTGCGATCGCAACGCCGTAAAAGCATCGATCGGGATGGCGGCATTCAACCCGGTTTTAATCTCCTCAATCTGACCGTTCCACTGGCTCTTCACCGTACCGACAGTATCTCCCTGGCCGTGAATTCCTACAACTCTGCCATCAGCATCAAATACAGGCCCCCCGCTCATGCCACGTCTTGTGACAGCTTGATAGCGCAGTCCGTACCCCGACGATGCGCGACCGACGCGAGAAGAGATAATACCAGCAGTAAATTCGAGTTTTCTTTCAGATCCAGAGGCGATGGGGAGCGGATAGCCAGCAACGTAAATAGTTGAACCGACAACAGCACGTTCCGATTCGCCGATGGGCGCTACTGGATACCGATCGCGACTCTGAAACTGGATCAAAGCTAAGTCTATATCGCGATCGTTTTTCGGCAGTCGCTGTATTCTGATTGCTGTATAGCTTTTTTCCGAATGAGTGCGAATGCTGTATTCTTGGGCGAGACTTGCCACTACGTGATTCGCCGTCAGAACAGTGTAAATATTCCCCTGTTTAGCAATAATTACTCCAGAGCCACCAGCCGCAAAACCCAGCGTGTTGTTCACTTCTACAGTTGTGAACATCGCTAGCTCCGCAACTTCTTGGGCTGTTTTAGCACAAGCAGCATATTGTGGGCCGACAATTGCTGCCGCCGCTACTGCACCGGTCAACATGACCGTTAGGGCATCAAACCGCAAACCCCACGAATTCATCGCTAACTCTCCACATGAGACGAGACGAACTGCAAATATGTACTGATAGGAATTCCCCAACTAGATTTAACCATCTTTTCCAATAATTCCGGCGTCGGTTCACTTCCATCTTCAAAAGCATAGACGCCAAAACCGGGATCTCGATACTTACCTCGACCGTTAATCCCAACCAAGAAACCTTTGGCATTAAAAATCGGGCCACCGCTCATGCCAATTTTAACCTCATTTGTATAGCCCAAGCTATAGCCTTCAGGTAAAGATTTTGGCAGCAGCAGTTCTACGAACCCCTGGGCTACGGCCAACGCCCCAGTCTCCGCAGGAAATCCGGCCGCCAGCAGCGGCTCTCCCACCGCTGGCGGCTGCGC
This sequence comes from Microcoleus sp. CAWBG27, assembly GCF_020883145.1. Classification (NCBI taxonomy): domain Bacteria; kingdom Bacillati; phylum Cyanobacteriota; class Cyanophyceae; order Oscillatoriales; family Microcoleaceae; genus Microcoleus; species Microcoleus sp. CAWBG27. The sequence goes on along the minus strand of NZ_JAHREU010000031.1, from coordinate 13,596 downwards.
CCCAATCGGCGCTAATTTATATTCGATCGCGCTGCGAAATTTAGCGATCGCCAGATCGGTATCGCCCAGTCGCTGCGGAACTCCCAACAGTTGGTGGATCTGGCCGTCGCTCGTGATAATTGTACGATCGCCCTTGTCGAAAGCCACAACGTGCCAGCTCGTCAACACAGTATAGGTTTGTCCCTGGCGTTGGACGATCGCCCCAGAACCCGAGGATTTCGAGGTCTTGATGCGTATCGTCGCCTGCCGCGCCAAATTTTCCACTTCACCCCCGGGAATTGGCAATGAGATTGGCAATTTTCCACTCTTTACCGCAGTTCCGAGGGCCGAGAAAAAGGGGGCAGTTGCGCCCTATCGCCCATATTTTCCCCTAGTTTTTCCCCTAGCTTTTCTCTCACATCAATGTAAGGAATTTGGCTGCTTTCCTCCGTAGAGGGCATCCCCACCTGTCCTTGACGCCAAGCTAACAAATTATACAAAGAGCCGATCGGGTCTTGGCCGGGCCGCAGGGTATAAATCAAATTTTGGCACACACCATTGACTTGATTCGCCGTGCAGATGACATTTTGGCCGTTCATCTGACCAACGGTAATGTACCTCAGCATTCGGTTGCGGCGATAGCTTTCGAGGCGTTGGCTGACCAATTGACACCGAGTTGCCGGATCGTAGCCCGAACCGGAAAAATAATCAGAAGTCCACTCAATCCAAGGCTCTACTGCACCTTGAGGGTTTTGGTACAGCGTCACCGGCGCACCTGTCGAGGTGCTGCACCAAAATCCGCTTTCCCCCACTGTCGGCCGGGCATAACTTGGCGCAGAAGCCGCTGTCAGAGCGCACAGGGCGATCGCTGCTGTCGCCAAAACTTTTGTTAATTGCTGTTCGATCATGTTTTCGCTCGATTTTTAGTAGATTTGTTACAAAAAGCACCTTATTCTGCGATAATAATCTTGATACGCAAGTTAATTAGAGATCCGGATCACACCAAATTTCAGCTCGAACTACTGCACATCAGAAACTCGGAATCATGGCCGACTCTCACAGGTGCAGCTCTAGGGAAACCAGTTTTTTTGTACTTCAGTTTGCTGAAATCTTCTGTATGTTGTTCGCTACTTGCACAGTCCTTATCGCGGTGCTTTCGGCACGGTTGTTGAACCATGCCACAATACGTGGCAAGAGTCTAAATTCTGTCGTCATTACTACTAGCAAACTCAAGCTTTCGCCAACCAGAAAGAGGCTGTTACCTCAGACCTTGGAATAGCTAAATTTGCATGGGGTACATCACACCACTGACAAGGTATTTGATCTAACTTGTGATTTAAATCGCGAGGTCGATCTGCGGAGATACGGAGACGGCAGGGTTGCACCAATGAGGGTAGACACCCCTCTTGTGTAATCTAACACTAAAATAAAGGTATTAGCAAGCAATATTTCGGACATTTTTGATTGCCGACCGTAGAATAAGGGTTTCATGGCGATCCTCTGCGAGGGCTACGCTAACGAGGCACACGATATGCTTTCGGGTAAATCAAGGATTTCAGACTGTGCTCTAAAAACTGTCCGGACTATTAAACAAGAACTCTGAACTTGTTTTTATCTTCGTACTGCGGAAATACTTCTAAGTGAGTGTAATCAGGGATTAAGTGCTTGCTACCACCAAAATTCTGCCCGACCTACACAGACGTTTAGTTGAGTATTAAAAAGTTATGAACCTTATCTGCAAACACTTCGGGTATTTAGCGACTGGATTAATTTTGATCGGGGGTAGCAGTTGTTCTAGCTACGATGCAGCAGCTAAATCAGCCGAAAACCAGAGCCAACCCTCAGCAAGCAGCCATCAGTTCCCACACCTACAGCTAACGGGCAATAAACTTGATAGTCGATCGACTGCACCGGAGCCCTCTAACTCTGTTAGCTCGGTTTTACCGAGTACCAAAGTACCAGAAACCACAGCTACAGTTACGGTTTATGAGGTAGACAATCTTTGTCAAAGTCTGAAGCCAGCAACAGTTACAGGCCCAGAGAACCAGTTAATGTCATCGGCCGTTAATGAAGTACTAAAGCAAGAGATTTTCGCTAGTCTGGGTTTAGTTGGTTATCGGCTTAAAATCGATCGCGACCTCGGCATCGCTACCGTAGATTTACGGGCCTCGGGGAATTCGCGCCAGAAATTGCAAAATCTGTCAAGCTGTCAGATGTTAGGTTTGTTCGGAGGCGTGCGCCAAACCTTAACCAGTTATGCTCCTTGGCAAATTAAAACAGTCCGCTTTACAGAGCTCGGACAGGACATTGTGAGTACCGTCCGAGAATAATAGTCTTAAAATTATGGAGAGCGTAGAACCAGTTTCTAGGTAATTCCTATGGATGTTGCCCACGTCTTGTAACACCAACGTAATTTTTATGACCCTACCTGACGGCCCCAAAACCCCCCGCTTCTTGCAGCTAATTCAATGGATTGGCGATCCGCTGACATACATGGACGGCAACGCCAAAAAGTACGGGGAGATTTTCACGACTCGATGGGGCAACCTTGAACCCTTCGTGATGATCCACAACCCGCAAGCGATCCAGGAAATGCTCAACAGCAAGGCGCTTGATGCTCCAGGCGATATCAACGGTATTCTCAAACCAGTCCTGGGGGAACAATCGATGATTGTAATCTCCGGAGAAAAGCACAAACGGCAACGTCAATTATTGATGCCACCCTTTCACGGGGAACGGATGCGAAACTACGGCCAGCAAATTTGCGATATTACCCAAGATGTTGCTAGCAAGTGGAAGGTCGATCGACCTTTTGTCGCCCGCACAGCCATGCAGGAAATCACCATGCGGGTAATTTTGCAAGTAGTCTTCGGACTGAATGAAGGGCCGCGGTTGCAGCAACTTTCCCCGCTGCTGGCTTCAATTATCGATATGACCGGCTCTCCGGTGCGATCGAGTATCCTATTTCTGCCCTGGTTGCAGCAAGATTGGGGCCCTTGGAGTCCTTGGGGACGCATGAAACAGCAGCGCCAAAAAATTCACGAACTGATGGACGGCGAAATAGAAGAGCGCAAACAGCAACCAAATGCCGATCGCACCGACATTCTCAGCTTAATGATGGCCGCCCGCGACGAAAACGGCGAACCAATGACGAAGGTCGAATTGCGCGACGAATTAATGACGCTGTTGTTTGCTGGCCACGAAACCACAGCAACAGCCCTAGCTTGGGCCTTTTACTGGATTCACAGTTTGCCCTCGGTACGCCAGAAACTGCTGCAAGAATTGGACAGTTTGGGCGAAAACCCCGACCCAATGGAGATTTCCCGCTTGCCTTACCTGAGTGCAGTTTGTCAAGAGACACTGCGAATTTACCCAGTGGGAATGCTGACATTTCCGCGAGTAGTGCGGGAACCCATGGAACTAATGGGCCATCAACTCGAACCGGGTACGGTGGTTTTCGGCTCAATTTATTTAACCCACCGCCGGGAAGATTTGTATCCAGAACCGCTGCAATTCAAGCCTGAACGGTTTTTCCAGAGGCAATTCTCGCCTTACGAATATTTGCCCTTTGGGGGCGGTAGTCGCCGTTGTATCGGCTTAGCGCTGGCGCAGTTGGAAATGAAACTGGCGATCGCAACCATTTTGCGCGATTTCGACTTAACCTTGGCCGAGAAAAAGCCCGTACAAGCCAAACGCCGAGGGGTGACTTTAGGGCCGGCGGGCGGTGTGCGGATGGCCTTGCTGGGGCGGCGGATGTGGCAGCAGATGCCTGAACCTGTTGCTACTGGGGTTTGAACTCGCAGCACCCAAGCCGGGGCGCAGCCATCGCACTTTTGCTCTTTGAATGCAAACAATTTAGGCCGATCGGGCGATCGACCCGCCCATTTTTGGTAGCACAGGCTACACAAAAATAGCTAGAATCCTTAACCTGTAACCATCACCCGCCCTCAAATTTCAAAATTCCCGTCTAAAATAGTAGAAGCCTTGCAAACATACCCAAAAAGTAAAAGTGGGTGATTGCAATAGTCCTCTTGATATTTATAAGACTTGCCTGCCATACTTTAAAAACATATGCATACCCTGTTATTCAGCAAAGGTCGGAAGCGTGTTGGCAATGCCAGCAATCTTCCGGCCTCTTTATTTTTTGTGGTACCCAAAACCTTCGGCTAGAGATACCGAAGGCAAGTCAAAAGTATAAATTCTCGTTATCTTCTCATCTCCCATTTCCTCAATTAGAGTGGTTTTGCCTCCAATTGAAAAAGCATCCGGCAGCAAGTTTAAGGAATTATTGTGGGTGATTGCAATAGTCCTCTTGATATTTATAAGGCTTGCCTGCCATACTTTAGAAACATATGCATACCCTGTTATTCAGCAAAGGTCGGAAGCGTGTTGGCAATGCCAGCAATCTTTCGGCCTCTTTATTTTTTGGGGTACCGAAGACCTTTGGCTAGAGATACCGAAGGCAAGGCAAAAGTATAAATTCTCCCCCTCTCCTCAATTAGAGTGATTTTGCCTCCAATTGAAAAAGCATCCGGCAGCAAGTTTAAGGAATTACTAAGGAATGATTAATAACTTGTTAAACAATCTCCTTGTGCACCCTATCTCAATCTTCTGTTTTGAGAAATTCCGATACCGAGACAGACTTGGGGAGGCTCTCGATATCTTGAATTTCGCTTTCATGGGCAAAAAACTCGACTTCTTTGTCATCAATCTGGATCTGATAGCTAGCGGTAGCAGTCACAATCCGCCGCTTTTTTTTATCTTCTATTAAAACCCAACACACCACAGGCCTTACCCACCTCTCAACGTGCTGGCTTTGCTTCGTACTTCCAAAGGCATACCAGCCTTTAGCTTCAATAATTTGAAGCACTTTAAAATCGTTATTTGGCATAAATATCTCGATCGCGTTAACTTGACTATTATTCTGAGATCGAAGGGCACGCTTCCTAAGCAGAGCAAAGCTTTGGAAATTATAAGCTGGACTGGACAACCAGATTTTTCGTCGGGAATCAGCTAGTTAGGAGAGCATAGTCTGCTTTGTTACTCGCTAAAGTTAGTTCGATATTTTGCTACTCTCCCACAATTACGGGGAAGTATGGATATCGCATCCTTAAAAATTAGTCTTGTCGTCAGCTCAACACCAGCCAACTCCATCTTCGCTAGCTACATTTAAGTGAATGCCAACTGCTTCTAACGCCTGGTTGGTGAGACCGCTCGGCATACAAGGCTGTTCGGATTTTATGCTGCAATCAACTCTCATTTTTACCAAATAGGATAAAACTTAACTAAAGATTGCCGCTTTCAATTCTAAGCCTGGGTGCGCGTAATTCTCAATTAATTGTATGGTGTAGTTGATTATTGCCAAACTGTCGATCGCACAAAACAGCCGTGTCTAACTCTTCAATTACCATCACCGTTAAACTATTCGCCGCCTTCAGTGAAGCCTACGGCGTTTCGGAACTTACACTAGAACTTCCTCCCGAAACCCCGGTATCTGAAGTGCTCGAAAGCTCGATCGCCCAATACCCTCAATTAGAACAGTGGCGCTCGCGTACCCGCTTCGGCGTCAACCTAGAATTCGTCTCCCCCGACACCATCCTCCAAGACGGCGACGAAGTTGTACTCATCCCCCCCGTCAGCGGTGGGTAATAAGATTTTGGATTTCCTCAAGGTACGTTGTTGCGCTTGGGCGCTCTTTCATAGATATAAAGAAAGAGCGCTAAAGCGCAACTACGTACCTTTTCTTTAAATTATGAGAGTTGCGTCCATGACTTACCCAGCAAAAAAAACTTTGTAAAGTTTTGAAATTAGTTTTGCAGCCCAGTCGTTCTTGAGTTCGGTTAATTGAGATAATTTTCCTCTGGGCCAGCATTCCCCAGCAGAGCTTGAAACCCTTTGTGAGAATGAGATTGAGGACTATCAATCAACCTCCAATTTGGGAAAAAAAACTGCCAAAAATCAATCCCGACTAAAAACATCGGGTATGGTTGACGGGGTAGATCGAGCGTGCTAATCTTTCCTAAGACTTAAGAAAACATCGCAAAACTAGAGAGTTGAGCTATGACCCAGGCGACCAGAACCCAATCCACAGCAGCAACCTTCACAGCCCTCAAATGTAAAGAATGCGGCGAAGAGTACGAACTCCAAGCCAAGCACGTCTGCGATTGCTGTTTTGGCCCGCTAGAAGTCAAGTACGACTACGAAGCTATCCGCCGCCGCGTCACCCGCCAAACCATCCAAGCAGGCCCCAACTCAATCTGGCGCTACCGCGAATTTTTACCAGTCGCTACAGAAAACGTCATTGATGTCGGTACCGGCATGACTCCTCTGGTCAAGTCCCACCGCTTAGCGCGCCGCCTCGGTCTCAAAAATCTTTACATCAAAAACGATGCGGTGAATATGCCCACTCTGAGCTTTAAAGACAGAGTGGTGTCAGTTGCCCTCAGCCGAGCGAGAGAATTGGGTTTCACCACAGTATCCTGTGCCAGCACCGGTAACTTAGCTAACTCCACCGCTGCGATCGCCGCCCACGCCGGACTAGATTGCGTAGTCTTCATCCCCTCCGACTTGGAAGCAGGCAAAGTCCTGGGCACCCTGATTTACAATCCAACTGTCATGTCAGTTCACGGCAACTACGACCAAGTAAACCGTCTCTGTTGCGAAGTAGCCAATACACACGGCTGGGGATTTGTCAACATCAACTTGCGTCCCTATTATTCCGAAGGCTCGAAAACTCTCGGCTACGAAGTCGCCGAACAACTAGGCTGGAAATTGCCCGATCACGTAGTTGCTCCCCTCGCTTCCGGTTCTTTGTTCACCAAAATTTATAAAGGCTTCAACGAATTCACCGAAGTCGGCTTGGTTGAAGGCAAGAAAGTCCGGTTCAGCGGCGCTCAAGCTGACGGCTGTTCCCCGATCGCCCAAGCATACCGCGAAGGTCGCGATTTCGTAACACCAGTCAAACCGAATACAATTGCTAAATCGATCGCGATCGGCAATCCAGCAGACGGAATGTACGCCCTCGACATCGCCCGCAAAACAGGCGGCAACATCGAATCCGTCAGCGACACCGAAATCATCGAAGGCATGAAACTGCTAGCAGAAACCGAAGGCATCTTCACCGAAACCGCAGGTGGCACGACGATCGCAGTCTTGAAAAAACTCGTAGAAGCAGGTAAGATCGACCCCGACGAAACCACTGTCGCCTACATCACCGGCAACGGCTTGAAAACCCAAGAAGCAGTTCAAGGTTACATCGGCGAACCCATCACCCTCGAACCAAAACTCGAAGCCTTCGAGCGCGCCCTCGAACGCGCCCGGACACTCGAACGCTTAGAATGGCAGCAAGCTTCTGTTTAATAGTTATTGGTTGTTGGTTATTGGTTATTGGTTATTGGTTATTGGTTATTGGTTATTATCGCCAACAAATAACTAACAACAAATAACTAACAACTAACAACTAACAACAAATAACTAACAACTAACAACTAACAACTAATCATGACTGTCAAAGTTTTAATTCCCACTCCCCTGCAAAAATTCACCAACAATCAAGCCACAATAGAATGCGGTGGTGCAAACATTTCCGAACTGATTGAAGCGCTAGAAACAAATTGTCCCGGCATCAAAAAAAGCCTGTGCGACGAACAAGGAGCACCTCGCAGATTTTTGAATTTCTACGTCAACAGCGAAGACATCCGGTTTTTGGAAGGTACGGAAACTGCTCTTAAAGATGGTGATGAAGTGAGTATTGTCCCAGCCGTTGCTGGTGGTTGATTTTTAACCGCAGATTGGGCAGATAAACGCTTGGGAACGCAGATATTTTTTAAATCTATCTGCGTTTGTTTTTGGTTAAAATCAATTTTTATTGATAAAATTTAACACTAAAAAAGCCGATTTTATGAATAGGTTATTTTCGATCGTCGATCGGCAAAGTCAATACAAACTCTGTTCCTGTTCCCAGTTGAGAATTTACCTCGATCGCCCCTCCATGTTTTTCGACAATAATCTGACGGGCGATCGCCAATCCCAATCCCGTTCCTTTTCCGACACCTTTTGTAGTAAATAAATGGTCGAAAATCCGAGTTTTTACTTCTTCAGGCATACCAGGGCCGTTATCGGCGATCGCAATTTTTACTCCCTCGTTTTCTACCCTTGTCTGAATGGTAATTTGATTCGGATTAGCTTGAATTTCGGCAAAACTCCGTCCTAAATTAGATTCATCAAGCGCATCGATCGCATTTGCCAAAATATTCATAAACACCTGATTTAACTGTCCGGGAAAACAGGTGATTTCTGGAATATTACCGTAATCTGTAACGACTTCAATAGCGGGACGATTGTGGTTAGCTTTGAGACGGTGGCGCAGAATCAGCACGGTGCTATCGATGCCGTCGTGCAGGTTGAATTTTTGCTTAGTATCGCTATCGGCACGGGAGAAAGTACGGAGACTTTTGCTGATGGATGTAATGCGATCGCCTCCATCTTTCATCGCCCGAATTAACTTCGGCAAATCTTCTCGAACATAGTCTAGATCGATCGCTTCCAATTCGTCTTCAATGTCCGCACCGGGTTGAGGGAATTTTTCGCCATAGAGATCGATGACACCTAACAAGTCATTGATGTAATCTTGGGCTGCACCGACATTGCCGACAATACAACCAATTGGATTATTAATTTCGTGAGCGACTCCAGCTACTAAGTTCCCCAACGCTGACATTTTTTCGCTTTGAACCATTTGGAGTTGAGCTTGTTGAAGTTCTTCTAAAGTTTGCTGAACTTGGCGATAGAGACGAGCATTTTCTAAAGCAATTGCGGCTTGACTTGCTAAGAAATTGAGGAGGATGAGGCGATCGCTCGTAAAGACACCCCTCGTATATCTATTTTCTAAATATAAAATCCCGGTCAAATTCCCCCGATCTATAATCGGCAAACACAGGACGCTTTTAGGCTGATATTGTTCTAGATAAGGATCGATCGCGATCGGAAGATCGGTTTTGAGGTTGTCTAGAGCGATCGGTTCTAATGTATTTTTGACGTAGTAAATCAGTTGAATGGGAAGCGCCCGATTGTCTTCTAGAGGTACAGTTTGCAGTGTCGTTTGTTGTAAATCGGAAATTGCCCGCACAAACCATTGCTGATTCTGACACAGCATCAATGCACATTTATCTGCACCAGAATTTTCCAGCATGGTTTGAGTTAGAGTTTGGATTAAATCGTCGAGTTGAATCGTGCTAGATAGGGATTGAGAAACTTTCAGGAGTGCAGCAAAATCTAGAGTGTTATTGAGACTGGTACTGGAAGAACTTTTGCTGTGAGAGGAGTGAATGGAGTAAGTGGAAGTGGAAATGCTGGCTAGGCTTTCTAAAACCGTCAGAGGTTTGGTGGCTTGTTGCAGGATAGGTTGAAGGAGTTGGGGATAGCGTTGTTCGAGATCGTTGGTTTTGGCTTGAGCACCCCATTTAGCGTAGCAGTAGTAAGCCTCTTGCATATAAGCTGCGGCGACTTTTTCCTTACCCCAATTGAGGTAGAATTTAGCAGCCAGTTCGTTGGCGAGGGCTTGTTCGTAGCCATAGTCTTGAGCTTGAGAGCTAGCAATAGATTGTTCGTAAAAATCGATCGCTTCAGAGATTTCCCCTTTAATTCTGGCTGTTTCTGCTTGGAGCAGTAGATTTTTGTGAAGAATATTTTGTGGACAATACTCACCCCAATGTTTCAACTTCTCTTCTAAAATAACAAAGGCTTGCCAATAATCCTTTGCTTCAGTTTTTTTACTCGCATTTTCAAACAGACTTAAAAGCATTAAGGCAACATAAAACACGCTAGATGGAAGTTTGGCGTGACTGGGAATTGTCTCTTCAATAATGCTTAGTTTAGGAATTAGATCTGCATATTCAGATTGTCGATCGAATAAGTAAGCATGGCGAATTTTAACAGAATAGAACCAAGCTAGATGATAAGCAACATTTCTGTACTTCTGTAAATATTCCGATTCACTAAAACTATCGTCATCAAAGGTAAACGGCGTGTTGGTAAGACCCAAAAGCTGGCGAATGGGTTGTCGGACTCCCACAATTAAAGCATCCAGATTTTCTAAGCTTTTAATTTGACCGAGAAAATCAACATGGATCTGGACAATTGCATAGAGATCGTTTAAGTTTTTACCATAGGTGAGGCGATCGGAGCCGCTTTGCATCATCATAAAACTAACAGTCAGCCAATTCCCAGCATCCATGCCATATTTAAAGGCATTGTCATAGTAAGGATCGGCTTCTCGCAGGGGACGACTCCAGCTATGGACATCAGCAGCAAACAGGAAATTGGTCATTCCTCGAACATCAGCATTGTCAAATTGTTGGCAAAGTTGTACAGCCATAGCACCAAATTGGTAAGCCTGTGCTGCATTTTTGAGTAAAGTATTAGCAATTAAGCCATAACCGACATAGCCGAAGGGAGACATATCGCTATTGCCATATTCCAAGGACAAGGTAGTCATTTTGGCGAGTGCCAGTAATGCTAATGTGGGTTGACCATCTAGCCATGCTGCATAAAAAAGAATTTGCAAGATACGCAACATTTCTGCGATTTTTTCATCCGTCATTGTACTCAATTCAAGAATCGATTCTATTGTTTTGTATTCCAGAAATCGAGTCACGATCGCAATTTGTGCATCGAGGCTAGTCTGGATGCTCTCTTGATTGTTTGGCACTATCCAGTCCAACAGTTGCAGGCTTTGGCGTTGAATCTCTATTGCTTCAGCATTGCGTCCCTGAAGCTGATATTGAGTCATCTGGACTCGATAAATTACGGCTTTGTCCACTGGGGTTTGAGCTTGGGCGAGAGCGATCGCGTAGAGGGCTTCTGCTCGCTCGAAATTACCGCAGAGATACGCTGCTTCTGAGCCTTCTCGGTACAAACCATAGATCGATACATAGTCGCTTTGCCAAGCTTCGGTTGGTAATATTTCAATACCAATTTCACAATAGTTTTGAGCAGCTTGATAGGCGGCTGATAGTTTTGCTTTTTGTCCAGCCTGTAGGTTTAATTGCGCTAATTGTTGCCTTTCTTCTAACTTAGAGATCGTAGCTCTACCTAAATTCAATTGATTGACAATATTGAAGATACGATCTGCCTGTTCTCGTTGAGATAATTTCTGCTTTAACAAATGACCGATTCGCCAGTGCTTTAATTGCTTGCGATCTTCAGGGATTAGAGAATAAGCTGCCTGCTGAACGCGATCGTGCAAGAATTTATAAGCAACGACAATCTCATCACAGCGATCGATCTCATCAGAATCATTCGACTGAAAAAACTTGTAAGTGTCGTTAATCGGAACGATCGACCCTTCTTGCAATGCTTTCCATAAATCAGTCGCTGTATGGCTTTGAGATTTTTCCGAAACGATCGCCAACGTATTCAAATCAAAAGAGTTGCCAATACAAGCCGCTAATTTCAATACTTCCTGCGTCTGAACTGGCAGTTTCTGCAACTGCAATGCCATGAACTCCACGACATCATCCGTTAATGATAATTGTCGGACTGAAGTCAGGTCGCATTGCCAGTGACCCAAATTTGGCTCAAACTCAATCCAACCGTCCTCATACAGTGCTTTGAGAAACTGGGCGGTAAAAAAGGGATTTCCTTGGGTTTTCTGATATACCAATTGCGTCAGATGTTTCGCTAATTGTGGGGGACAACTAAGGGTATCTGCCACTAAATTATTGACGGTTGCTTCTGAAAGAGATCCCAGCGTAATCGTATTAATAATTGAGTTGCTCTTCTGAATTTCATCCAGCATCAACATCAATGGATGTGCTGGAAACACTTCGCGATCTCTATAAGCACCGAGCAGGAGTAAATATCCGGCATTGGCTTCACTCATCAACAATTTCAACAAGTTTAGCGATGCCAAATCTGCCCATTGTAAATCGTCGAGAAATATCACTAACGGATGATCTTTCGTGGTGAAAATTTGGATGAATTTCTGAAAGAGTAAATTGAAGCGATTTTGGGCGGCACTCCCAGACAGTTCTGGAACGGGAGGCTGCTGCCCGATAATCCGTTCGAGTTCGGGAATGACTTCGATAAGGACTCGGGCATTCTCTCCTAATGCTTGGAGAATTTTTGCCTTCCAACTCGCCAATTGAGTATCGCTTTCGCCGAGTAATTGTCCCATGAAATCCCGAAAGGCTTGGACAAATGCCGAGAAGGGAATATTGCGATTGAATTGGTCGAATTTGCCTTTGATGAAATAGCCGTTTTGCCTGGTAATCGGCTTGTAGACTTCGCTGACAACTGCTGTTTTACCGATGCCAGACAATCCCGCTACTAGCATCATTTCGACCCCCCCTAGCCCTCCCGAAGTTCGGGGGGGAGTGGCGGCGCGATTCTCCTTCGGAGACGCTACGCGAACGAAGGCATCTAGTAATATTTGAACTTCGGCTTCTCTGCCGTAAAGTTTTTCGGGAATCATGAAGCGATCGCACAAATCTCTTTGTCCGATTTCAAATGTTTCTATTTTGCCCGTTTCTTGGAATTGGTTCAGGCAAATCTCTAAGTCATATTTTAAACCCAATGCACTCTGATAGCGGTCTTCGGCATTCTTCGCCATCAGTTTCATCACGATATCTGCTACAACTGAAGGCATTTCTTCGCTGTTACCTAATGCAGGCGGCATTTTCGCGATGTGGCAATGTACCAATTCCATGGCATCAGATGGCTCGAAGGGCAATTTGCCGGTTAATAATTCAAATAGCGTCACTCCCAAAGCATAGAAATCGCTGCGGTAGTCAATTCCCCTGTTCATCCGTCCGGTTTGTTCTGGAGCTAAATACGCTAAAGTACCTTCAAGGACGTTGGGATTTTTAATTTCTTGGGTTTCTTTTGATAAGAGCGAAGCAATAGAAAAGTCGATTAATTTAACTTGTTGTGTCTTTGGATGGATGAGAATGTTGGCAGGTTTGATGTCTTTATGAATAACCCGATTTTGGTGTAATTCGTGGAGGATTTGGGCTACTTGCACTGCGATTTCTAATACTTGTACGATCGCCAGCCGACGATCGCGAGTATAGTCTCGCAGCGAAACGCTGCCACAGTCTTCCATTATCAAGGCATAAGTGTTGCCTGAGGATTCTAAGCTGTAGGGGCGAATAATGCCGCTCAGATTCAGATTTTTGGCGATCGCGTACTGATTCCGAAATTGTAACAATTCGCTGAAAGTCGGGTAGGGGTTAGCCAGGAATTTGATCGCCACGGGCTGGTTGTCAGATGCTCGGACTCCTCGATAGACTAGGGTTCTCGTCCCTGTGTAAATAGCCGGCCCGATTTTATAGCCCGACAACACTACAGTCATATTTATCACACCTCGATCGCACAAATTCTGATTATATAATAGCGGTCGGGGAATGAAAGTGTGTTTGACGGCGCTCGTTTTTAAGTATTAATACTTATTTTTTAAACTGCGATCGGGAGTAAAATCGTGAAAGTTGTACCTTCACCGAGAAACGAGACGGAAGCCTCTGGCTTTTAGACATGAGGAGGAAGTCGGTAGCGGTTTCAACCGCCTTCAATATTTTTTTTGTATTGGTTGTTTTACAGTCATATTTCAATCTTAAATCA
>NZ_JAHREU010000030.1:0-81547 GCF_020883145.1 Microcoleus sp. CAWBG27 | reverse complement strand
CAGTTCGGTCAGGTTGGTGAGTGCCGATAGCCCAGTGATATCGGTAATTTGATTGCTTTCGAGATTCAGTTCGGTCAGGTTGGTGAGTGCCGATAGCCCAGTGATATCGGTAATTTGATTGCAGTAGAGATGCAGTGTGTTCAGGTTGGTGAGTGCCGATAGCCCAGCGGTATCGGTAATTTGATTGCAGTAGAGATGCAGTGTGTTCAGGTTGGTGAGTGCCGATAGCCCAGCGGTATCGGTAATTTGATTGCAGTAGAGATGCAGTGTATTCAGGTTGGTGAGTGCCGATAGCCCAGTGATATCGGTAATTTGATTGTTGCTGAGAATCAGTGTTGTCAGATTGGTGAGTGTCGATAGCCCAGTGATATCGGTAATTAGATTGTTTCTGAGATCCAGGTATGTCAGGTTGGTGAGTGCCGACAATGGAGTGATATCTGTAATTTTATTGTTTTCGATATAAAGTTGTGTCAGGTTGGTGAGTGCCGACAGTGGAGTGATATCGGTAATTTCATTGTCGATGAAATAAAGTTGTGTCAGCTTGGTGAGTGCCGATAGTGGAGTGATATCGGTAATTTCATTGTGGATGAAATCAAGTTGTGTCAGGTTGGTGAGTGCCGACAGTGGAGTGATATCGGTAATTTCATTGTGGCAGAAATAAAGTTGTGTCAGGTTGGTGAGTGCTGACAGTGGAGTGATATCGGTAATTTCATTGCGGGTGAGATTTAGTTCAGTGAGTTTTAAAAGTATTTCCTCGGCTTCATTAGCGTCAGAAGTGCCAGATTGTTCTAATAACACTTCAACTGTATGTCTTGCCGCTTCTGAAAGACTATCTTTGTGCTTGCACCATTCGGCAAAGCTACTGAAATTAATTGGTTGGTTTGCTTGTAATTCTGACATGGTAAATTCCGATTCTATTTCTATTTTGGTAAAATTTCAGTCTGTGTGTCCGTCAGTTCCGCAGTCCGGCAGGGGTTTAAACCCCTGCCTCATAGCTTAAGTCGGTTGAAACCGACTGGAATTACATGATAACAAAGCGATATCGCACATAATACTTGCTGTCAATTTAGGCATTTATTCATTGTTTTAATATCCACAGTCAGTTTTAACTGACTTCAGCTTTGAGCCAGGGGTTTAAACCCCTGGCGGACTTTCGGGCTAGCGGGCTGGCGGCCTGTGCGGCAATGAAAAATCTTCATGTTTGTACGCTAAACTCCTCCGGCTCAATTCCCCAATTTACCCAATGAATTACCTCAATAGCCGTTAGCGAAATCCTCGAAGAGGATCACACTTCAGGAGGTACTCGCAAAGCGTGAATGTGTCCCATACTCGGACAGTCATTTTTAACAAAAAAACTGGTAACGGCTGCCCAGATTCGTCGAAATCGTCCTCAAAATCCATTTTTAACAGGGTATATTCCTGCCAAGTGTCTAATTCTGTGGCTGCTAGTTCTTGACAAATGCGATCGCACCCGAGGCATCGAGATGGATTGTTGGTAGTTGATGTGATTGATTGTTGAGTGGGATGATTTATTTAAAGAAACGAGACAGAGCCTTTGAATATGCGTTCCCAGGCAGAACCCGGGAACGAGGGATATCTAAAAACGCAGGATTTAATTACCCGCCAAAATCTCTGCTAGAGCTAACTTTAGCGTCGGATACTGATATTGAAAACCGCTAGCCAAAGTTTGTTTCGGCAAAACTTTTTGCCCTTCCAAAACAACTTTAGCGCCGTCTCCCAACAGCATTTCTAAAGCAAAACTTGGCACCGGCAACCAAGAAGGCCGACTTAAAACTTCCCCTAAAGTTTGGCACAATTCATTCATCCGCACAGGATTAGGTGCTGTCGCATTCAAAACGCCTTGAACTTGCGAATTTTGCAAACAATACAAAATTAAATCAACTACATCCTCGCGGTGAATCCAAGAAAACCACTGTTTTCCTGTGCCAATTGGGCCGCCAGCAAATAGTTTAAAAGGTGGCAGCATTTTTGCTAGCGCGCCTCCCATTCCCAAAACTATTCCCAATCGCAAAATTGCTAGCCTGGTGCCCGCATTTTTGGCAGGTTGGGCCGCAGCTTCCCAGTCTTTGCAAACTTCTGCTAAAAAATCGTTTCCCGCAGGGCTGTTTTCGTCAAACTCAGCGGTTTCGCTGGTTCCGTAATAGCCGATCGCCGATGCGCTCACAAACACCGATGGTTTAGGATTAGCATTGACGATCGCCTCTACTAATTTTCCTGTCGTCAATCTGCGACTGTCGAGAATCGCTTGCTGGCGGGCTTCCGTCCACCTTTCCTCCGCAATCGGCACCCCAGCTAAATTAACCACAGCATCGCAGCCCGCGATCGACTTTTGCCAATCACCAGACTCCGCCGGAGTGTAGGCGACAACTTCCAAATTCCGATAAGCCGAAGCCGGGAAAACTCGCCCAGCTTTCGCCGCATCCCTACTCAAAACCACCATTTGATGTCCGGCTGCTTGCAGCTTCTCCACCAGCCGGGTACCGACAAATCCCGTTGCTCCCGCGATCGCTACTTTCATCTTTCTTTCCGCACTTGATGTCAACAGCAGTTTACACGATCGCCCAAACCCGTTTTAAATTCTATAAAAATAAATAGCCTGTTCGATCGCCTCCCCACAAGCTCAGTGGATTTTCATTAAACTGATAAAGGACGCGAGGATCGAAAACAATGCCTGCAAAAAAACCAAAGCTTCTAATTGCTGCCGCCATCATCGCAGCAGGTAGCGCCGCGGTGTACCTTTACTTCCACGGTTTGAGCCAACAAGTCTCCAACCCCCAAGACAGCGCCAAAGTTGTACCCGACGAAGCAATGATGGCCGCCTTCATCTCCCCCAATCCCCAAGCGCTGTCACAGTTGCAGCAATTCGGCACCCCCGGCGCTCAAAAGTTGATCGGTGGGGGTTTGAAGGCCTTTCAAGAACAAAGCTTGGCAGGCACTCAAATCGACTTTGAGAGAGACTTAAAGCCCTGGCTGGGGGGCGTGATGGTGGCTTTGTTACCCCCAGATGCTACCGCTAAAACAGAGCCTCCTAAACTGCTCGTTGTAGTCAGTGTCAAAAATAAAATTAGTGCTTGGAATTTTGCTAATAAATTAAAATCTCAGGAAGGTGCCAAAACTCAAGAAACTGAGTACAAAGGAGTTAAAATTTATGAAATTGCAGAGCCAACCGGCAAGCGCTACAGTGTGGCTTTGTTGAACGATCAATTAGTGATGGCTCCTTTGAGAAAGCCTGTGGAATTGGCGATCGATACTTTTAAAGGCTCACCCTCTCTTGCTACCCAGAAGAGTACAAGCAAGTATTTTGCTGAGAGTGCTGGGGTGCCCAATCCGATCGCAACTGTTTATATTGCGGACTATCCTGCCGCGATACAGCAATTGAAAGCTAATTTACCAGATAATTTTCAATTGCCTTCGACAGTGCTTTCACAGTTTAAACAAGTCAAGTCTTTGGTAGCGGGAATAGGGGCCGACAGTTCGGGATTGAGGGTGAAAACTATCGCTCGGTTAGATCCTAAATTCGGACAGCAAAAGCCGCTAGTCGGATCGAAATTGTTGCCCAGATTTCCCGGCGAAACCATTGCTTTAGTAGGCGGTAAGGGACTCGATCGCATTTGGTTGCAGGCGACGGCAGAGGCAAAAGACAGCCCGGAAGTTGACAGGGGCATTCAGCAGGTGAGGAGTAGTTTTAAGCGGTTGGATTTGGATGCAGATCGTGAGGTTTTTGGCTGGATGAATGGGGAATTTGCGATCGGGGCGATCGGTTCGGAGCAAGGTATTTTGTCTCAGTTGGGGATGGGGGCGGCGATGATTTTTGAAACGAGCGATCGCCCCGCAGCGGAAGCAACCCTCAAAAAACTCGATGCGATCGCCAAAAGCAATCCTACAGTCAGCGTCGCCCCCAGACAAGTGCAGGGAAAACAGGTAACAGAGTGGCAAATACCGCAGCAAGGCACTTTATTCGGGCACGGTTGGCTGAATGAAAATTCTGTATTTGTCGCTTTCGGCGGCCCTTTAGTCGATGTCATCACCACAGCGCCACCGCAACCGTTAAGCAGCAGTCGGAGTTTTCAGGCGATCGCCACTGCTGTACCCCAGGCGAACCAAGGTTACTTTTATATAGATATGGACAAAACCATGTCATGGGCGAACCGTTATTTGCTCGCAGTACAGCCCAATTTAGTTTCGCCGCCCGTCACTGAATTGCTCAATTCTCTCCGAGGAGTCAGCGTAGCCACAACTTCGACAGAACCGACAACTGCTCAGCTCGATCTGCTTTTTGCCTTCAAATCTAGCAATTAGGCGATCGGGAATTGGGAACCGGGAATTGGGAATTTTTCTATCCGTTAAATCCCATACATTGCTCCTTGCTCAATATCTTCCGGATGAATGATGACTAATAACTGATATCATGTGCCGTCGATTATAATAACAATGAAAGTTCGTAGTGCGGACTTCAGTCCGCTCTTAAGTGGCGGACTGGGCGTTGTTGATTTACGGTATGAACGACTCAATGTGAAAAAATAAAACAAGCCAGCCAGTCAATCTTCTAAATTTTCAAGTTATCCATTTTCATACCCCGATTAAGCAACACCGCGGACTGAAGTCCGCACTACAAACGAATCTGATTGCGATCAATCGATCGCATACCATATGATGACTAATGACCGATCAAAAAAAAGTTGCTGCCTCTCCAGGGAGGGCAGCTACTCAAATAAAGCATTTTAATGTCTCTCAAAACTTCTGGATTAACCTTCAGACATTCCCGACTTATTCGGCAATTGTAAGTCATCAGGATCTACATAATGACAAACTGCTTTGTCCATGCAAATCAACGCCCAGCCGGATTTATCGATGCTCATCAATTTGTAAGAAGCAGGCTGAATAAAGAAACCTTTGTGGTTGCGGGTTGCTGGTTTGATGTTAACGTGGCTGTCAGTGCTCATGTTCTTACAACTCCTAGTATTTATGTTAGTCAAGTCTGAAAACCGCTGTGCCGGTTTGTCGATCGTCTAAGTTTTCAAATACTAGCACTGACTTCCTGAGTTTTCCATAAAGTTATTTATTGATTTATTACGAGATCGTAATAAACCACAAACCCGATTTCCTTGATCCCCACCACTAAATCGACTTGTTTGCGGGTTTACGGTTCCAGAAGCCACTGTTTCACGCGGGCGAGACTCTTCCAGTCCGGTTTGCGGCTTAATCCTTCTTCAAAATTTTTTGTAACTTCCTCTAACAACTCTTCGGAAGCCATCAGGA
This sequence comes from Microcoleus sp. CAWBG27, assembly GCF_020883145.1. Classification (NCBI taxonomy): domain Bacteria; kingdom Bacillati; phylum Cyanobacteriota; class Cyanophyceae; order Oscillatoriales; family Microcoleaceae; genus Microcoleus; species Microcoleus sp. CAWBG27. The sequence goes on along the minus strand of NZ_JAHREU010000030.1, from coordinate 76,267 downwards.
GTTGCTGAGCAACTTCTACGTGGGGGCGCACCCCTTTTTCTTTGAGATCCAGAATCGCGACAGCTAGGTTGATGCGAGCTTGGGGGTCGTGAGGGTTCAATTTAACGGCGGTTTTAGCTGCTTTTTGAGCCGATCCGGGTTTATTTTCCAAGAGGTAGAGCCACGCGAGGCTAGCCCAGGCATTGCCATTTTTGGGAGATTTCTCGCACAATTCTTTGAACACGGGGATCAAATTAGCAGGGGCTTCGCCAGCTTGGTAGCGATCGAAACCGTCTTTAAACATTTCTTCAGGGGTCATTCGATTTTGGATTTTGGATTTTAGATTTTAGATTGCTCGAAAGCATGGGTGCGGGACAAAGGAAACGGATCGGAAGCTGATTGTCGATCGCTCACGATCGCGAAGCAATTAGCTGGAGACCAATTACCAGAAAGAATTGGTTGAAAGCCGGAACCCTTCGAGGAAGGAATTAAGATCGGACTATTCATTACTCAATTCCTCGGACTTAAGGGTAGAGGTCGCTCTCAAACTGTCAACCGTCAACTGTCAGCGAAGAGGGCGGGCCCGCACCATCCACCGCCCCTACAACTGTCAACTGTCAACTGTCAACTGTCAACTGTCAACTGTCAACTGTCAACTGTCAACTGTCAACTGTCAACTGTCAACTTTAAGCAGAAAAAGAACTGCCGCAACCGCAAGTTTGAGTAGCGTTGGGGTTGGTAAACTTAAAGCCGCCGCCGATCATCGAATCGCTGAAGTCGAGCACCAAACCGTAGAGATAAAGAATGCTCTTGCGATCGCACACTACCTGAAAACCCTCGTAGTCGAACACTTCATCGTCAGATTTCACAGTGCTGGGGTCTGCGAAATCCATCACGTAAGACATACCAGAACAGCCACCCTGCCGCACCCCTACGCGCAAGCAGAGGTCTTTACCTTGTTTTTCTCGAAGAGCTAAAACTTGACGAACAGCAGAGTCCGTCATTTGAATGCCCCGCTGTTGGGAAATCGCTTGAGTCATAATTTGTGGAACTCCTGAGACTGTCGAATGTTAAGAGTTTAATCTTATTCCTCCATTGTACAGGGAAGAACGAAGTCATTAAGTCATCAGTCATTAGTCAGAAGTGCTGTCCCCGCTCGCGAACGTTATCAGTCATTAGTCATCAGTGCGATCGTCCCGGTTCCCGAACATCCCGGTTCCCGAACGTTATCAGTCTGTCAACTGTCAACTGTCAACTGCCAACTGCCACAGGTCAACTGTCAACTGCCAACTGCCAACTGCCACAGGTCAACTGTCAACTGTCAACTGTCAACTGTCAACTGTCAACTGTCAACTGTGTTCCCAAGCTTGATGTCCTCTCCCCCTATAGGGTTTATGATTGAGAAGCAGCGGTTGACCCTTTGTGGCACCGCAACAATGCTTCACCCAACGGGCTTACTCTATGGCAGCGCTGAATCGCTCTACTCTTCGTCGGCTACAAAACTTACCTCAAATTCCCAGCGTGTGGGAGGGCGACCGCCGACCGTTATCAAATGCTGACTCGCACATGATGCTAGAGGACGACGACGATCCAGAAGCTGGTGGCGAGTGTATTCTCTGGGTGGACGGCTCTGAAGGCATCGTCAGAGCAATGGACATGGTAGGCCCAGATGCCGGCCCAGAGGCGATCGTCCGAGCTCTGCTGCGGGCAATGGAACATCCCCAAAGTCCGGCTCCCGCAGTCCGCCCCCAAAAAATCGTCGTCAAAAACCGAGAAATTCAATTTTACCTGCGGGGCGTGCTTCAAGATTTAGGCATTTCCATTGACTACGTACCGGAATTGCCCTTAATTGATGAAATCTTTCGGGGTATGGAAGAGGTCGCTGTGAATCGGCCTCCCGAATTACCGCCTGAGTACGCCGAAGTGCTAATGGAAAAAGCCGCTCAAATTTGGCACGATGCTCCGTGGCGGACTTTGAGCGAACATCAAATTATATCTATTGAAATCAATCAGTGGGATGTCGCCAGCCTCTACGTGTCCGTATTGGGCCAAGGGAGAATGGATTACGGAGTTTTGCTGTACCGTTCTCTAGAATCCTTGAAGCGGTTTCGAGAGCGAGTTGTCAACGATGACTCTTTTGAAGATTTAGAACAGGCTTTTTTAGGGCAAGACTGTTTGTTTCTCACCTTTGAAAGCGCCGGCGAGCTTGATGAGGATGACGATGACGAAATTGATTTAGCCGATTTGCCTCCATCGGAAATTGAACCGAATTTTGGCAACCTACATCCTTTAGAAGGATTGCGATCGATTCTTTACGAAGAAGAAGCCCTGACGATGTTAGTTGCTCTCGAAGCATTCCACCGCTTTTTCCACAACGGCCGCCGGAAATTGGCAGCAGACACATTTCCCGCTCTCAACAGTCGTTACCGCATCCCTGTTCCGCAGTCTGATGGAGAAATTCAACAGGTATCGGTTAAAGTTTCGACGATGCCTGAGGTGTCTGACGAATTATTACAGATGCTCGGTGATGACGATGACGATGACGATGATGAATTTGAAATGCCACGGCTGCGGGACGATTTGGTTCCGCAAAATTCATTCTTGAGTCTGGGTGCCGTACCTTGGGAAACGGTAGATTTTCTACGCGGAAGTGTCCAGTTTCACGAAGGTGCAGAAGTCGATATTAATACCGCTGGGGATGGTTTGCCTGTAGTGATGATTCAAACTTCCAATCCCAAGGCTAAAACTATGATTCAAGATTTGAAAGAAGCTGGAGGGGTGAAGGCAATTTGTTTTAATCCGGGCGAAGATCCTTTTCAAGACGAGCAATACGACTTGGGTATTTTGCAAACAAAAAATGGGGAATTGTATTTGTTTGGCGAGTTTAATGAAAACGACCCGGTGCATCAGGAAGCTCGCAAAAAGTGGGAGCGCCGCTGTAAATCAACTAACGGTTGGTGCGGTTTGGTGATTGCTAAAGGGTTGATGGGTGCTTCTCGCGGTCAGCCTCAGTTTAAGGATATGGTCGCTTTGTTTGAGGTGCGCTGGGTTTCTCCTAAAGACTTAGGAATTGGGCCACTTCAGTTGATGCCGATGTTTTAAAGTCAGTTATTAGTTGTTAGTTATTTGTTATTTGTTATTTGTTATTTGTTACTCGTGTGATGCTGCTAATAACCAATAACTAACAACCAATGATATTAGTCACCAGTCAACAGTTAGCAGTCATTTTTTTTAATTTGAATTAGGAAGGAGAACGAACGTGTCAAATTCTACTCAAAAGCGAGAAGTGTTAGTCGCCCTTGATGCCGAATTCGCTGAAAAAATAGACCAGTTGACTGATAATTGGACGGAGGCGATAGAACAGGCACTCCGTCTCGCATCTTAATTCCGGCTGGTGAGGGAGGATTGCAAGCTGATTCTTTAGCTGTTTGTTAAAATGTGTCTGCTTGGCGCCAAACTTATCTGGAACAAGGCCCTTACGGTGAAATTAGTGCGGATTTTTTGGCAAGAATTCAGAGAGGGGTGCAAGTGGCGATCGGCATTTACGCACTTTAGAATGTTTCGGAAACTCTAAAACTTGTTACAATTTGTAAAAATACTGGATAAGGATAGGTAAAATGCGGGTTGCGATCGCAGGTGCGGGACTGGCTGGAATGACCACAGCAGTGGATTTAGTGGATGCCGGCCACGAAGTAGAAATTTTTGAGTCCCGCCCTTTTGTCGGCGGCAAAGTCAGCAGTTGGGTAGATCCCGACGGGAATCACGTTGAAATGGGTTTGCACGTATTCTTCGGCTGCTATTATAACTTATTTGCCTTAATGAAAAAGGTGGGAGCTTTTGACGATTTGCTCCTCAAAGATCACGTCCACACTTTTATCAATCGAGGCGGCGAAACTGGTTCTTTGGATTTTCGCTTTCCCGTGGGTGCTCCTTTGCATGGTTTGAAGGCATTTTTTACGACATCCCAGCTAACGGTACAAGACAAAATTCAAAATGCGATCGCCCTGGGAACTAGCCCCATCGTCCGTGGTTTGATCGACTTTGACGGAGCAATGAAAACCATCCGCAATTTGGATAAAATTAGCTTTGCTGACTGGTTCCGCAGTCAAGGCGGCAACCAAAACTCCCTCAAAAGAATGTGGAACCCGATCGCCTACGCACTAGGTTTTATCGACACCGAAAATATTTCTGCCCGGTGTATGTTGACAATTTTCCAATTCTTTGCATCCAAAACCGAAGCCTCTGTCATGCGGATGCTGGCCGGTTCTCCCAACGAATATTTGCACAAACCAATTGTCGAATATTTGGAAAGTAAAGGAACCAAAATTCACACGCGGCGCAGAGTGCGAGAAATTCAGTTTCAAGAAGGTGCAGAAACTCGTGTCACAGGCTTAGCAGTAGCCAGCGGCGAAACTGAAGAAATTATTACCGCCGATGCTTATGTTTTTGCCTTAGATGTGCCTGGAATACAAAAAATATTGCCCCCAGCTTGGCGCAAATGGTCGGAATTTGACAATATTTACAAATTGGATGCTGTGCCCGTTGCGACAGTACAATTGCGGTTCGACGGCTGGGTAACGGAACTAGAAGATGAAGCCAAGCGAAAACAGTTGAGCCATGCTGTCGGAATTGATAATTTGCTATATTCAGCAGATGCAGATTTTTCTTGTTTTGCCGATTTGGCGCTGACAAGTCCTAAGGATTATTATAAAGAAGGACAAGGTTCTCTGTTGCAGTTGGTGCTGACACCGGGCGATCCGTTTATCAAACAAAGCAATGAGGCGATCGCCCAACACGTACTCAAGCAAGTTCAGGATTTATTCCCCTCAGCACGGGAATTAAACATGACTTGGTTCAGTGTGGTTAAGTTGGCTCAATCTTTGTACCGGGAAGCACCGGGTATGGATGTTTACCGCCCCGCTCAAAAAACGCCGATCGGCAATTTCTTTCTAGCAGGAAGTTACACTCAGCAAGACTATATCGACAGCATGGAAGGTGCGACTCTTTCCGGCCATCAAGCGGCGAAGGTAATTCTGGAAGCTTACAATCATTAGTCCATTGTTTCTCTGGATTCGATCACCCTGGCACCCCCCTTAATAAGGGGGGGACAAGAGTGTTTTCAAAGTCTCCCTGGATTCGATCACCCTGGCACCCCCCTTAACAAGGGGGGACAAGAGTGTTATCAAAGTCTGCCTTAATTAAGTGGGGGGATAAGAGTGCTCTCAAAGTCCCCCTTTTTAAGGGGGATTTAGGGGGATCTAGACTCGACAACAAACGAGAAATCGATAAACAAGAAATCCAAAATTCCAAATCCCAAATCTAAAATCCTATGACTGATTGGTTAGAACACAGCGTACAAGTAGAAGTAGCAATTCCTATCGAATTAGCGTGGGAACTTTGGTCTGACTTAGAGCAAATGCCGCGCTGGATGAAGTGGATAGACTCAGTTAACATTCTAGAAGAAGATCCAGAATTATCGCGCTGGAAACTTGCAACGGGGGGGTTAGAATTTAGCTGGCTTTCTCGGATTCTCAAATTAGTGCCAAATCAGATAATTCAGTGGGAATCGGTAGACGGTTTGCCCAATCGCGGTGCGGTGCGGTTTTACGATCGCAAAAACAGCAGCATTGTCAAACTAACGGTGGCTTACGGAATTCCCGGTTGGTTGGCAAAATTGATGGACAATTCATTTGTAGGGCGAGTTGTTGAATCGACTATTCAGGCTGATTTGGAAAGGTTTAAAGAGTATGCTCTGAATGTTAAAGCTAGATCTTAAATGCTGCGGACTGAAGTCCTCACTACAAACCAGTTTGTAGTGAGGACTTCAGTCCTGATAATTTTAAATTGTAATGCGAGAGATAAGACTCGGCGGTTGAAACCGCGACTACACAAACGATGTCCGCCTCCGCGGACTAAGAAATAAAGGGGATATTTAAGTCGGATTTGGTATTGCCTCAGTATCATAGACATATGCTGCTGATTGCCTCCCGGTTCAGTTATGAGTTATTGCCTAAACCCCGCCTGTCAAAACCCGCAAAATGCCGATCGAACTCAATTCTGCCTGAATTGTGGCACCAAACTGTTGCTCAGAGAGCGTTACCGCGCCATCAAACCCCTCGGTAGAGGCGGTTTTGGCCGTACTTTTTTAGCCGTAGACGAAGACAAACCCTCAAAACCGCGCTGTGCAATCAAGCAGTTTTTCCCGCTATCCCAAGGAACCAGCAGCGCCGAAAAAGCAGCAGAATTATTCAACCGAGAAGCCGTGCGGCTGGACGAATTGGGGAAACACCCGCAAATTCCCGAGTTGCTGGCGCACTTTCAGCAGGAACGCTATCAGTATTTGGTGCAAGAATTTATAGAAGGCGAGAATTTACAGCAAGAATTGGCGCGGAGTGGGCCTTTCAGCGAAAGTCAGGTTCTCCGGCTGCTGAAGGATTTATTGCCAGTATTGCAGTTCGTGCACGATCGCAATGTAATTCACCGAGACATCAAACCACCAAATATTATCCGCCGCCGCGTTTCTCAAACTCCGATTATTTATACTTACCCAACACTAACCGGGGAATTAGTTTTAGTTGATTTTGGTGCTGCAAAACTTGTGGAGGGTTTGAGAGAAACAGGTACAGTGATTGGTTCGCCTGAATTCGTGGCGCCGGAACAAATTCGAGGTCAAGCGGTTTATGCTAGCGATTTGTATAGTTTGGGCGTAACTTGCATTTATTTACTGACTCAAATATCTCCGTTTGATTTGTTCGATATCAATCAAGATGTTTGGGTTTGGCGAGATTTTTTGAAGGTTCAAATCGATCCGAAATTAAGCCGCATCCTCGACAAAGCGATCGAACCGAGTCTCAGTCGCCGTTACAAGTCTGTAGCTGAAGTTCTCCAAGATTTGCAGCCGCAGCAGTCGGCTGTGCAAATTCCCGCGACTCCGGTAGCTGCTGCAATTCCCGCACCTCAGAGGATGCCTGCGGTGCAGAATGCCGTGCCACCAACGGTTGCAGGCACGATCGTACCTGTGCCGCCGATGCAGCGGGTTGTTCCCGCACGCGCGCCTACTTGGAGGTGCGTTCATACTCTGGTAGGGCATTCCCATGCTGTCACGTCAGTAGCTTTTAGTCCCGATGGCGCGACTTTAGCTAGCGGGAGTGAGGATAAGACAATTGAGATGTGGAATTTGCACGGGGGTAAGCGGTGGTACACTCTCACAGGTCATTCTGACTGGGTGACTTCTGTGGCTTTTAGTCCTGATGGCGCGACTTTGGCTAGCGGCGGCCGGGATAAAACAATTCAAATTTGGGATTTGAATAAGGGTAAGTGGTGGTACGCTTTGCGCGGTCACGAGGATCGGGTTTATGCTGTGGCCTTTAGTCCCGACGGTCAGGTTTTGGCTAGCGGGAGTCGGGACAAGACTGTCCAGTTGTGGAATTTGAATAAGGGTAGGCCGATGTCGGCTTTAAGCGGTCACGCTGGTGGGGTGGAGGCGGTGGCTTTTAGTCCTGGTGGGGAGTTTTTGGCGACGGGGAGTCGGGATAAGAGTTTGCAGTTGTGGGATTGGCGCAATGGTCGATCGATTTGTACTTTAGCAGAGCACGGGGATTGGGTGCGGGCGATCGCCTTTGCTGCGAACTCCCTTGCCGGTCAGACCCCCCCCAGCCCCCCCTTGGTAAGGGGGGGAGCAGGAGCAGGATTGATTTCCTCTTCCCCTGCCGGTCAGACCCCCCCCAGCCCCCCCTTGGTAAGGGGGGGAGCAGGAGAAGGATCGATTTTGGTTAGTGGGAGTCGGGACGGTACGGCGAAGCTGTGGCGCGTGGATGCACAGGGGCGAGGTACGCTGCTGCGGACTATGAGGGACAATTCTGGGGATGTTTTGTGTGTGGCATTAAGCCGGGATGGTGGAGTTTTGGCGACGGGGAGTCGGGATGGTTCGATTTATTTGTGGGATACGGCTACGGGGGGTTTGCTGGAACTTCTGACGGGGCACGGGGGGGAGGTTTTGTCGGTGGCGTTTAGTGCTGATGGGGGGTGTTTGGCTAGCGGTTCGGGCGATCGAACTGTGAAGATTTGGCGGGTTGGGAATTAGGGCGGTTGCTGTGGGTGGCTGGAAAAATTTTATATTTATGCTTGACAGGCGATCGAAGGTTGTGCTAAGTTAGTAATTCGTGAGGACGCATAGCTCAGTTGGTTAGAGCACTACGTTGACATCGTAGGGGTCACTGGTTCGAGTCCAGTTGTGTCCATAGATTTATAAAGCCCGCTACCTGTAGCGGGTTTTGTTGTTTTATTGTGAAGTCTCCCACATTCTGCTGATGTTCAGGGAAATTTAATAATCATGTTTGAAGTGTTTGAGAAAACTAAATCAAGAATCTGGATAAATCTGAGTTTCACGTTCTTCCTGAGTCGGTCTAGCAAAATGAGAACCTAGTTTTAGCTTAAACCTGACTCGCTCTTTATCAGTCATTTGTAGCACTTTTCTAGAAAGTGCAAAATCATACTGCGATCGGGGCAAAGCAACAATTCGATTAAAATCTATTACATTATCTTGTAATAACGGTTGATGTTTGTGAATATAGAAAAAGTTAGTAAAACTTCCTTGATTATTTGCCTTGAGTTCAGTTAATTTTTCTAGGCTTTGGCGAATTTGATAAGGAACTTCTAGCAGAGGTGAGACAACAAAAGCTGATATATTCGGCTTTCCTTTGTCTCGCTTGGCAATGTCACAACACTGGGTTATTAAAATGAAGTAACCGTAATATACTTTAATCTGTGCTGTAAATACGGATAAACCTTCTTTTTGTTTATTCTCTTTTAATGCTAGTAAGTTTGGTTCAACTTCAGCTAAATGCTGAAGATTGGTTAAATTGTTGTCAGGAGTGCCAATCAGATGCAAGTCTGAACAGTTTAACTCTGGGTAGAATAACCCTTGAATAATATCACCTTGGCGTAATTCGCTTTGATCGATCTCTTCAACAAACATCTGAATATTCTAAAATTAAAAACTGTCTAACTCTTCATCACTATATATCGAGTCATATTGATTGTTCGCAACAGGCATAGCCTTAGCGACAGACAAAAATGAATTGATTATCTCTGGAGATTCAGACTCCTGATAATAACATTCTTCTTCTATTTGCTGAATAGATTCTAATGTTCTCGATGCTTCTTCTAAAGCCTCTTGAGAAAGCTTGCTTAATATTAAAATGCACTTCAACAAGCGATATACTTTCTGGTATGACTCATTATTTAGCTCTATTCTGAGAGATAAATTAGATAGAGATAACGGAGAGATATTAGGGTTGACTTCTGGCAAGAAAAAGGTAAGATCGTCAATGTTTTGGTAAGACGTTCTTATTGTTACAATCGTATTTTGTGGCTCGGGAAAAGCAGGTAAATTAATTCTTGGTGATTGGTTGCGGTTCCATCGCCCTGTGGAGTTCCTCTGTAATGCTCCACCGGAATAACTTTCCTCCCGTTCGATTAAAGGTGTCAAAGACATTCCAAATCTCCCCCTTGTGTATTTTTTGGTCTACAAAAAAATCAGCATCAAACAAATAACCAGGTTCCTGAACATTGCCTTTTGACGGGTCTTGTGAAATGACTAAACCATGATTAAAATTAACTCTACCTCCTTCTAGTTCAATTTCCAGATTTTTAACTAAAGTCCGAATGGAACCAGATAACTCGGTACTATGTAACTCTGAAGCAATTTGCGGACTGATTAATTCTGACCAAGGTTTATTTTCAATTTTTTTAAATTTAGAGCGAAGTATCAAATCCTTATATCTTAACCCTAACCTTATGTAAAAAGAGGGCTTGTATACCTCTTCAAATAGATTAATAGCCTTGGCAAAGCGTTCTTTAAATTCTTCATATTGCTTGTATTCAATAGTAGCTAATGTTAAATACTCTCGGTTTAAAGATAACTGCCATTTTAAATTTTCCGATAGGAAATTATAAGTAGTATACTGAGGGGTAATTGCTCCTATTTGTGGCACTAATGCTGCTATTTCAGGAGGAATGTTTAAATCCTGTGACTGTTGGAAAATAGGGTAGTCAAAACGTATTCTTTCCTGAAATTCAAAAGGATCTTGATTATTGATTTTGAGGATTGTAGGAAAGCGTAATTGCGCCAGAACCTCTATCAAAGGAGATTGCTGATAAATGACTCGTTGGTAATCAGGTAGTTTCATTTTAGGATGTGCTTACTCAATAAGTGTATTTTATATTTTCCTCATAAAAATTGAAAAATCAGCGTTCGTGGTACACTTGCTTTTGGCAGTCTATATCTGATAACATTCTAAACCATTTTTGACAATTTTTTCTACCCAAAACGCCGGAATATTAAACCTCGCCCCACAGTTGGGACATTCCGATCGCACTTTTAACCAATCTCGATACTAATGTAGAGTGCCCCCAGCATCCGCCAACATCCCCAAATCATGACAACTCCCATCACCCAGTAGGGACACGACACAGCGCCGTGTCCTCGATCGTAGCTTATCGGCGACAGCCTTCGGCGATCGCCCTCAACACCGCTAGCCGCACTTCAGGATGCGATTTTTCAAGCCCGTTAGCCCGAAAAATCCAGTGCCCGCCGCCCGCGTGTTCGATGGCAATCTTCTGTCCGTCTGGCAAAACGATTTGCCACCAATTCAACACAGTGGCTTTAATCAGTTGGCACTGAATCTCGGTCAATTGAGCCTCCATCAGCTTCAGTTGACGCATGATTGGGTTTTGGGCAGATGACTTCATTATTTTTTTCCTGAAATAAATTGGAGAGTTTCTCGACTGGAATTTCTGTTTGCTTACTTTTCAGCTTAATTTCACTTGCAGAGCTTTTCGCTTTTACTTTACCTTCCGAACTTTTCGCCTTCACCTCCCTTGTACCACCTTTCGGCTCATTTTTTACTCCAAAACCTTTAGATTTAACTTTGGCTGGAGCAGACTTTGAACTCTGTTCCGCTGCGGGCTTCTTAAACTCCGCGTCCAATTGGTCTAAAATCTCCTCTTGTTCGGGAGTGTGTTCCGCCGGCTGCTCTACATTTCTGGGGTTGTATTCGTCAACCAGCCGCCCCAAAAATTCCGAAATTGACATTCCCGCAGCGGCTGCTTTTTTGGTCAACAGGGCGTAGGTGTCGGTTTTGATCCGAATTTGTTTTAACCTGAGGTTGGGATTGTTGTCAACTGTTTCAGCTATCGTTATTGCTGTAATCCTTTCTTTGGGGATGACATCCACAACTTCTTGCCACTTTTCTTGTAAAGCACAGTCGCCGTATTGATCTGTGACTGCGTGTTTGAACAAGGGGACAACTTGAGCGACGCAGCTAGGCAAAATCTCAAATCCGGCTTTTATTAAGCGCAGGCAAATTGCAGCAGATTTGATAATTTGCGTGCAATAAAAATACTGTCTGCCTAAGGCTTGTTCGCAGTAAATTTTGAAAGTTTTGAACTTGTCTTTGTACAAGCGCAGTTTTCGGATCGAGTCCAGCATGATCCCTTGTCGCACGTAGTCGAGGAATCCTCTTTTAATTTCGCCTGTCAGGTAGTCTAAATCGTGAAAGGGCGATTGATTCTGGATTTCTTCTTCAAAGTCTAGCAGCGGGCCTGCAAAGTGAAAGTTGGAGGCGACATCGCCTAGGTAGAAGTTGTCGGTAGATGTGGTCATGATCGGGAAGGGGTCTAGAAAGGGAACGATAGCACGGAAGTTGGGCGATCGCAAAGTTGAAGTTTTGGTCTGGATCTTTGATACAATTTTGAGTTGGGCTGTGTTGTAAGGTCGATCGACCTTTTACATCGCATCACCTCAAGGCGGCTATTCAAACTTGGACGTTTGGACTGTTCGGCCTGACCGACCGACTTGTGTTATGTCGCTTTTGTCTCATTATGAGATGTCGATTTAATTTTGTCAAGTATGACATCTCAAATTGAGATTTTATGTTACAATGTCATCAAGAAAAGAACGAAGACAGGAGGGCAATTCACCATTGGAAGCCCTAAGAATCAACAAAACAGACTTATCACAAGATGAGTTTGCTTTTAGATGTGGGATTCCGCGGGCCACATATCATAGATGGATATCTGGAGCCACAGAACCAAAATTTTCTCTCTTTCAGTTGAAAGCTATTTGCCGAGAACTAAAAATAGAAAAAATAGATGAACTTCCAGAGAGCTTTGGGCCGAATTAGCAATTAAATTAAACCAACAGATACAATTTTGAGTTGGGTTGTGCTTTCAGGCTTGCCCGGCCACCTTTGTTTTGTCCACTAATCGTAGTTTAGTCAGGCTTCTTGTCTTTGTCAAGGGTAAACTACGAAATATTCTGCATAATGAATCAAGAAGTACGGGATTTATACGAAATGAGCCTTGCGGAAATTAGAGAATACAGGGGCTTTAGTCGCCGTGAGCTTAGCCTGCAACTGACGGGGAAAGTCTCTGAAGATACTTTGTATTCCATAGAAAAAAGAAAACAAAAACCCAGAGTTGATACTGCAATAGCCATCTGTACAGCCCTAAATATTAGCTTGAAACAGTTCTGTCACTCGATCGGGCTAGATGTGTCAGGACTTGTTGATGATTACGTGCCGCCGAGGGACAGCTAATCAACAGAGCGAAGTTTTGCTCGGAATCTTTGGTACAATTCTGAGTTGGGCTGTGTTGTAAGGTCGATCGACCTTTTACATCGCATCACCTCCTCGGAGTTCAGAGAAAGGGGCTTAAGGTATGCACTCAAACCCCCAAAATAGGCTTGGGTATGCCAGCACAATTGATAGACAGCACAAGTAAGGCGGTTATTAAAACCTGCACGTTTTGAACTTGAAGGCTCGCCAGCCGCCTTCTGCCATGTCCGTCACTTACAACTTTAGTTGGATAATTCTACTTTGTCAACTAAAGTTGTATAACTTTAGTTTAAATGAATCAAGATATAGACTATCTCAAACCAGAAACTATTCAAGAAGCTATCCAATTGGCTGAAGCTACCCAGGAACAACTAGCCCGAAACCTAGGAGTTTCTCTAAATACAGTGAATTCCTGGGTTAATTGTCGGAAAATGCCACGGGCGGATAATTTTTTCGCCCTATGCCGGGAGTTAAAGCTTTCGCCCAAAACTGTCGCTAGATTGCTAGGCATCGATATTTCCAACATCCCTGACGATATCCCTTTGGTAAAATCGCCCTCACGATCGGACAACTAACAAGCACAGGGAAGTCATGGTCGGGATTTTTGGTACAATTTCCACTTGGGCTGTGTTGTAAGGTCGATCGACCTTTTACACACCATCACCTCCACCAGAGCTTGAAGGAAAGGGACTTGAGGTATGCGCCCAAGCCCCGACAATACTAAGGGTTATGCAGGCCTAATTGATAGACACTACAAATAAGGCGGTTCTTCAAACCTGCATTTTGACTGTTTGGCTTGCCCAGCCGCCTTTGTTTTGTGTGTCTACTAGCACTTTAGTGCCAGATGCCAACTTTGTCAAGCACTAAAGTGCTAGCAACTAAATGCTATAATGAATGGAATCTGAAGATCGAGAAACGATAACCTTGAAAAACCTGAGAGAAAGTGCAAATTTGACCCAACCCGAACTTAGTCGTCGAATGGGTGTAGGAATTCGCATTATTGGCGACTGGGAACGAGGAGAAGCCATTCCTCGCTTCGATCGCGTCATTGCTCTGGCGCGGGAGCTTGGTGTACCCCTAAAAACACTTGCTAGATGTATGGGATTAGACGTAGCCAAAATTCCCGATGACCTACAGGCATCAAGTGTACTTCATCTTTCGACGGAGTTCAAGAAGATAGAAATTGTGAAAGAAGCTTCATGTATAAAGGAAGAAAATTCGCAAGAAAAGGAAAAGTCTCCATTAAGGCTTCTCAGAGAACAAGCTGGGCTAACCCGCCCTCAAGTCAAACAACATATCGGCGTTTCTGAGCGGATGCAAGCTGACTGGGAATCAGGAAAATCCATGCCAACTGTTGAAAACGTGGCTGCACTGGCTAACCTATACCAAGTTTCTCTAAAAACTATGTTTGAGCTTTTAGGATTAGACGTAACCAAAATTCCCGATGACTTACCCAGTCGATCGCAAGGACGATCGGACAACTAACCCTCATGGGTTAGCCAATCTTTAGGGAAAGGAGCTTGAGGTATGCGCCCAAGCCCCAAAAATACTAAGGGTTTGCAGGCATAATGAATAGAAACTACAAATCAGGCAGCTCGCTATAAGCCAAAGCGTTTCCACCGTCCGGCTAAATGAGCCGCCTTTCTGTTGTCTCTACTTAAACAACCATAGTTGTAAATATTTGATTTGTCAACAACTTTGGTTGTGAATTTTTATGATATGCCCAGAAATAAACAAACTCAAGAGTCGAAAAATATACCAGCACTGCAAATCTTGCGGGAGGCTGTTGGTTTGTCGCAATCGGCCTTAGCAAAACAAATTCCCGACAAAACCCGCACAAAAACCTTAAGTCAGCAAGCCATTAGCAAGTGGGAACGAGGATTAGACGAACCCGAATTGACTATTGCTCAAATGAAAGCCCTGTGCAAAGCTTTGGGAAAAACACTTAACGATTTACCTGACAACTTGGGCGCACCAAATCCCGACTGACAACTAAAAAGTCAAAAAGGTCGATCGCACCTGGCACAACATAGAGGTTAATTCTTAGGTACGTAGTTGCGCTTCAGCGCTCTTTCCGATATCCCAAAAAGAGCGCTGAAGCGCAACTACGTACCTGTACGAGCCCTTTGCTCCCTCAATCCGTAATTTTCCCTCTCAGAGCCTTAATCTGACCCCGCTTGGTTTTGCTGTCAAGACGCTTGCGCTGGGAACTGCGAGTCGCTTTGCTGGGTTTGCGCCTTTTCGGGATGACGATCGCACTTTTGATCAATTCTTGCAGCCGTCTCAAAGCTTCCTCGCGGTTTTGTTCCTGGCTGCGGTGTTCCTGTGCTTTGATGATAATCACACCTTCGGAGGTGATTCGCCCATCGTTGAGTTGCAATAAACGCTGCTTGTAGCGATCGGGCAATGAGGAAGCTGGGATATCAAAGCGCAAGTGAATCGCACTCGCCACCTTATTTACATTTTGCCCCCCCGCGCCTTGAGATCGAATCGCACTAATCTCGATTTCGCGATCGGGAATCAACACAGTGTTGGAAATTTGTAGCATGATTTATTGATAATGCTTAGCTGTGAGTAGAAATTCGATTAGTTCTTTTCGATCCCATAACTCTACCTCGTTAGATTTAGCAAGTTTGTAAGCATTTTCTGTAAATCTATTGTTGGTGATTACTCTGCCTTTATTTCCTTTGTAATGTCTGACGGCTCCTGCTACTTCTTGAACTGCTTTAATCCCAACTGGATTTTTACTTCTTTTTGCTTGAACAACAGTTTTTAAGCCATCTTTGTACAAAATTAGATCGGCTCCATAATCTTGACTGTCTTGAGTTAAATTAACATTATAGCCACACTGTCTAAAATGGACATATAGAAAATTTTCAAACTCTTTGCCAGTCATTGTATCCACTTCCAGA
This sequence comes from Microcoleus sp. CAWBG27, assembly GCF_020883145.1. NCBI lineage: Bacteria > Bacillati > Cyanobacteriota > Cyanophyceae > Oscillatoriales > Microcoleaceae > Microcoleus > Microcoleus sp. CAWBG27. Next base: position 60,759 of record NZ_JAHREU010000030.1, on the reverse strand, counting down.
ATACCACTGTCTGATAAACGTTTTCTTTGCTCTTCTTCTTTCAATGTATCAAATGCCAATGCTGCAATATCACCGATAATGCCAGCGGCTCTTACTATAAAAGATTTCATGAAATTACATTTATTTTAAAGGAGGAGTTATAATTGTACCAGATTTGATCGGTACAGGCTCAACTAAACTCGATCGACCCATGCCATCATCAGGAGTTCAATACTTAATTATCAATGCCCTGGAAACTCTCGACTTGTTGAGATGGAGAATATATGATGAAGAAAAGGGATTTTGGTACATCGAAACCCCTAGTCGAGTTTTACCAAGGGCTGCTATACTACAAAGTCGCGAGTTGTTCGTATAGACGAGGTTGAAGACTATGACGAAACCGCATGATATTAGAATAGAACAAGACCGGAGATTGGGAGAATTAATGGCGATCCTCTTCGAGGGCTTCGCTAACGCCCGTCAGCGATTCCTGGATGCAGGCGGCGATCCCCGACACCCGCCATCAGGTTTAAAAGGCGATGATTACATGACAGACGCAGAAAGAGAAGAAGCACTGACGATCGCCCGATCGCTCTTTAACGAGGAATATATTAAAAGCTATCTCAAAAACAAACGTCAAAACAATTTGCAACCCCAGATAAATTCGTAAGGTGCGCCGAAACGCACCCTACAAAAACTAATTAATCAGCAGTACCAGTTTGCAGCGACTCTTTCGCAGCCTGAGTCCACTCAGAGTGGAAGAATTCGCCGCGCGGTTTGTCGGTGCGCTCGTAGGTGTGAGCCCCGAAATAATCCCGCTGCGCTTGCGTTAGATTTTGCGGCAATCTTTCGCGGCGGTAGCTGTCAAAATAGTCCAGGGACGCGCTGAAGGCCGGTACAGCGATACCCAGCAGGCTAGCGGTAGACAACACTTCGCGCCAAGCTGATTGGCGATCGAGAATGCTCTGTTTAAACTCTGGCGCTAACAGCAAATTCGGCAGTGCGGGATCGTCCTTGAAAGCTTTTTTAATCTTGTCCAAAAAGCCAGCCCGAATGATACAGCCGCCCTTCCAAATGCGGGAAATTTCGCTCAAACTCAAGTCATAACCGTAGGACTTTGAGGCCGCGCTCAACAGCGCCATACCTTGGGCGTAGGAGCAAATTTTCGAGCAGTAAAGCGCATCCCGAACTTTGTTCACAAACTCCTTAGGATCGCCTTCATACTTGGTGGTAGGCCCCGTCAGTTGTTCGGAAGCTTTAACGCGATCTCCTTTGTAAGAAGACATGATTCTCGCATTCACAGCAGCGATAATTGTAGGAATGCTCACGCCCAATTCCAAAGCACTCATCACCGTCCAGCGACCAGTACCTTTTTGACCGGCGGCATCCATAATTACCTCAACTAAGGGTTGCTTAGTTTCCGGGTCAATGTATTTGAAAATATTAGCCGTAATTTCAATCAAAAACGAGTTGAGTTCGTCCGTGGTATTCCATTCGGCAAACACTTCCTGCAACTCTTGACCGCTGAGCCCACCGACGTTTTTGAGCAAATCGTAGGCTTCAGCAATGAGCTGCATATCCCCGTACTCAATGCCGTTGTGCACCATCTTCACGTAGTGACCGGCACCGCCAGGGCCGATGAATGTGACGCAGGGGCCGTCATCTACTTGAGCCGCAATTTTAGTCAGAATTGGCTCCAATTCCTTGTAGGCTGCTAGGGTACCACCTGGCATGAGACTAGCACCGTTGAGGGCGCCTTCTTCGCCGCCGCTGATGCCCATACCGACAAATCCCAGTCCGGCTGCTTCTAAATCTTTGGTGCGACGTTCGGTGTCATCGTAGAGGGAGTTGCCGCCGTCAATAATCATGTCATTGGGGTCTAGCATGGGTTTGAGCTGGTCAATTACCGCATCTACGGCTTTGCCAGCTTGTACCATGACTAAGATTCTGCGGGGACGTTCTAGAGCTTCGACGAATTCCGCCAGAGTCTTAGTGGCTACAATGTTTTTGCCGGGGGCGCGTTTCGCCATGAATTCGTCGGTTTTGGCTGCTGTACGGTTGTACACGGCTACGGAGAAGCCTCTGCTTTCGACGTTGAGGGCTAGGTTTTCGCCCATAACTGCTAGACCGATTAAACCAAAATTTTGCTTTGTCATGCTAAGTAATCCGCTGGTTCCGTTTGATGATAGGTTTGCGAGAAAGGAAAGCGAGGCGGGGTGTAGCGCTTTCGTGTGGACTAAAAGTATTGGACAATAGACCTAGGTGGTTTACGTTTATTTTTATATTCTAAGAATTGCTGTTTGGTAAATCAGTAGGGTTTTTTTAAGATTTAAGAATTATTAATGACGCGGGCAGGTGATGATAAGGCAGGTATTATGTCGATCGCAGTAACGATAGATACAGATAAGCGGACATTTTGAGGAAAATTTAGGAGACTGTTGTAATTATGGAAGATTTGCAGTATCTCGCGGCTTGGGTGAAGGAGCAACACGCTCGGGAGTATATTTTAACTTGGCTGCTGAGTCAACAGGGGCTATGGTGGTCGGATGGGGAGATTTATCAGGCGGTTTTGCAAAAGTCGGGAAAGCTGTTGAGGGCTTACGTTCAAAAACGGCAGGCTGGAGAGTTGTTTGAGGGGATTTCTGAGAAGTTGGTGGGAGATGAGAATTGGGATGATTTGGTGATCAGTTTGGGGCGAATTGTTGCTGTTTATCAGGAGGAGTTGGTGAAGTTGCAAGAGCGCGATATGCGGGGGGATGGGCTAAAAAAAAAGTCAATTAGCCAACCTGTAAGTGGAGATTCTTTGTCGGTGTTGGAGGTGCAGCAAGCTTTGCCCGATCCTTACGCGGATACGCTGACTGGGAGATAGTTATTTGTTATTGGTTATTTGTTATTGGTTATTTGTTATTGGTTATTTGTTATTGGTTATTCGTAGCAGGCAACAAATAACAAGTAATATTGTTTCCGGTTGGATCGGAATAGTCAGTGCGAGCGTCCCCGCTCGCGATTTCGGTAGCGAGCGGGGACAGCACTAGATAATTGCGATGTCACCGGATTTCTAATGACAAATAACTAATAACAAATAACTAATAACAAGTAATGACTAAATATAGCTGCTAGCTTGACGGGTAAACATGGAACAGTAAATTCCATTTGATGCTATCAATTCGTCGTGAGTTCCGATTTCGGCTATTTTACCATTTTCCATCACGGCGATGCGATCGGCAATTTTGGCCAATCCCAACCTGTGGCTGATGACAATCGTGGTTTTCCCGGCGGCGATTTGGCGGAAGATGCTGTAAATTTCGTGTTCTGTCTTGGGGTCGAGGGCGGCGGTTGGTTCGTCAAAAATTAGGACTTCGGCTGTAGAAAGCCGCATTAAGGCACGGGCGATCGCAATTCTCTGCCATTGTCCTCCCGATAAGTCGATGCCGTCTTCTAATTGTTTGCCCAGCGGCGTTTCTAAACCTTGTTCTAAACTGTTGACTTTAGCTGCAATTCCTGCTTCGGAAATAGCTTCGTTAATTGCGGTGTCATCCGACAGTGAAAGCAAGTCGCCGAAACCAACGTTTTCTCGAACTGTGGAGGGGAAACGGGCGTAATCTTGCATGACTACGGCGATGCGCGATCGCACGTATGCTAGAGGGTACGATCGCAAATCTTGACCGTTCCAGGCGATCGAACCGCTTGTCGGATCGTACAGTCTGCCGAGGAGTTTGCCAAGGGTGGTTTTACCCGCACCATTTTCCCCGACAAGCACAAGCATTTCACCCGGATTAACCATTAAGTCGATATTTGCGATCGTGCTTTTAGTGCTACCGGGATAGCAAAAAGATAAATCCTTAATCTCGATACCAATTTTATCATTTGTGGCACGGGCATCTTGCCCGTGACTTGGTAATTGATTGGTGGCACGGGCATCTTGCCCGTGACTTGGTAATTGATTGGTGGCACGGGCATCTTGCCCGTGACTTGGTAAACCAGGCAAGCGAGACGCCACATTCACCAGCGGAGACTGCAACTCAGGTTTGAGATCCAAAAGTTGAAAAATCGGACTGACGCCGAGGGAAATATCGTACAAATTAGTGTAATTCCCAATCAGTAATTGCAAACTCGTCTCTACTTGGACAATCAAACCAGAATACAGCGCCAAATCTCCTAAAGTGTAGCGCCCTCCCAAAGCTCCCATGACCACATAAACAAATGGTAAGGCTACACCTATTCTACTAAATATCGACCACAAAAGTACAGCAATCGCTCCTTTTTTTCGCACTTTCTGCATCTCGCTAAAAAACTGCAAATACTGACCCTGCCAACGTTTGAGCCAAAGTTCCTGCAAGCCAAACAAACGCAATTCTTTAGCATATTCTTCCCCTGTCAATACCGTAGCGGATAAGTTCATCTCGCGAGTGATTTTAGCTTGCTTTTTTTGAACTCTCCAGATAAGTTTGAGATATTTTCTTTCAATATGAATTGAGGGAAGTGATGAAACCACCATCACCACGGGAACCCACCAAGCTATTGATGCAGCCAGGCCGATCGAGGGAATGAAGATACAAATTCCCGTGATTGTCATGCTGATGGTGAATGCTAGTTGCTGTACTTGTTTAACTCCGGTTTTGGCAAGTTCTAATATATTTAATAGTTCGGGGTTTTCAAACAGGGCGATATCGTCGAAATTGGCGACTTTTTCGAGAACTTGTCCTTCAACTCCGCCTTGCACTCGATCGCGCAAAGATGTTGCTGCAAATGAACTCATGGTTTCGATAGAATCGCTGACTAACTTGAGAGTTAAGACTCCGACAATACTCCACAGCAATATTGGGTGGGAAAGCATCAAAGTTAAGGGCTGTGCTGTTCGGGTTTGCGACAGCAGCTTAGATACTTCATCAATGATTAATTTATCTAAAAATAGCACGCCAGATGGGGCTGCACCACGAACGATGTTGAGTACGATCAAATTGCGAAGTTCGATCGGTGCGGCTTTGACTATGAGGTCGAGACTGCGGCGCAGAGCTTGAAATGTGGTAATTTGGATGGGTTGCATAGTTTGTGGGTAGGTGTCAGGTCTACTCATCCCCGGACGGTATATTATAGATGATGAGTTGATTAATTGTAGTTTGCGATCGCATGATTTCTCTTTTTTCTCCTCACGTTTCCCAGCTTGGTTGAAAATTTATGAGTGCATTCATCGCCCGTTCCAAACTGCGGGAATTAGTCTGTGCTGGCGCAACTTGCCAACTTTGATTTACAAACTGGATGAGTTGACCGTTGTAGTCTTTACCTATTTTTGCCGTACTATTACGATCGGGGACAATCCCCTCCCGGAGTTCTCGCTTCTTTGATTTTTTAGCTAGATTGATTAAAACCTGTTTGGGATCGGAAATTTTATCTACATCAGCAGGAATCAAGTCTACTGAAATACCCAGAAATTCGGCAAATCCCTCCCGATGTGCTAGTAACCACGCTTCCACTTCTTTAACAGCAATCCGAAACAGCAGATTGGGATGTTTTGGTTGAGTTAACCACTCGGAAAGAATTACTAGCGGGCATTCTGCATTATCCAAATCAGTTAAGACTAAATATGGCATTCCCTTGGCCGCATGATTTAATCCAGTAATAATCTTTTTTATTTTGCCATATCCTCTCTGATTCAAGCAATTTCCAACTGAAAACGGACGTTGAGACTGTTTGAGCATTTGTTTAAGAACTGCTTCACTCAGTACATCCTCAAACACTAGATTAATGGGAATATCCGTCATTTGAATAAACTGAGTTGTTCGATGGCGGGCGGTGCTGTGAGAGGAAGTGCAGCATCAGCGATGCTTAAACCTCCTTCTAATAGCATTGTTATTTGTTCGTTACTGGAGGCAAGTTTTACTTGAGTTCCTTCAGCAGTCGGTGTCATTAGCAGCACTTCTTCGCCACCTATACCTTTGTCTGAGAGCAGATCGGCACTATGGGTACTGAGAATAACCTGTCGCTTTCTCGGACGCTGAAGGCGATAAATCAGAGACGGTAGATTGCTAACAATCGCCGAATTCAAAGAAAGTTCTGGTTCTTCTAGTAACAATAATGAATCGGTTTCTAACAGCGACCAAAGCAAACCAATTAACCGTAATGTTCCGTCCGAAAATTGGTCTTCCCGTTGTTTCCCTGCTTTGGGCCGCCAATGTTCGTAAACAGCTTCTAAATGTGGAACCCCCATCACATCTTTGGTATCGGTGAGGTTTTTCAATTGTGGGACAGCCAGCTTTAAAGCATCTTCAATTTTTCTTAATCGCGCTTTTCTGGTTTTTTCGGGAGTTTTAGCAACGCGCTCTAAAAAAGTTCTCCCAAAAGGATCTTCGGAAAGTCCAGGGGTAGCAAAAGCTTCGGGGTGGCGAACTAACTGAGGGATTAAATGTAAATATAAAATCGAATCTAAAAATTTAGCAATGTCTCTAAATTCTGCATTTGCATTAATTTGCTCTAAATAAGTTTGAGTTAGACGTAGCTCATCGCTATCATCTTCTTGAGTAGGGCGATCGATAATTTGCCGATCGCCTTTCCAAACTCGTTCGTAGGCAACAATCGGCTCATTTTTCCCACCTTTTTTCTGTTTAATTCCCAGCCCATACCTCCATAATGGCTGTTCGGCATTAGATTCTGAAAGGTGAATTTCTATTTCTACATCGGGATATCGACGTGCATAAAGACTGCGAATTTTCGAGACGCCGCCTCGATCGATCGCAGCTTTTTGCAATCCGCCTCCTGCTTTCGCCAAATCTCGCAAAAAGCGCAATGAATCGAGAAAGTTTGACTTGCCGCAGGCATTCGGGCCCACCAGAAAAACGCGATCGCGCAAATCAACATTCACTGACTGAAAATTGCGCCAATTTTTCAGAGCTATATGGGAGATAATCATTATTTTAACCTAATCAAGAAATACTTAATCATAGAGTTAATTTTTACTAGCGTTTTAGTGAGAATCAGAATTGTCAGGATTGATTACTGAGTAGCTGCTTTCAAAAAGATCCAGATAGGGTTTGTAACGATAAAGTCTGTTGCGTTGCCAACCTGTGACTTCATCAAGCAAAGCAATTTCTACAAATTTATCGACTATTTTTCTAGCTGTTGCGTAACTACATTGCAATTCGTTTTCTACTAAACGAATATTGACGATTGGGTGCTGGAAAAGTATATCTAGCAAGCGCAAACCATAACTGCTACTGGAAATTTGCTGACCGATTATTTCGCGGTGATTTTCGCGCATTTCCAGAATAGAACGGGCTGTAGTTGTTGCTGACTGGCTGACTTCAAAAATACCTTGAAGAAAAAACTTTAACCATCCTTCCCAATCTCCATGAGTGCGAATTGCCATCAGGCGATCGTAATATTCTATTCGGTGAAACTTTAGATAATGACTGAGGTATAGTAAAGGCTTTTGCAGGATTCCTTGCTGACAAAGCAGAAAAGTGATTAGCAATCGTCCAATCCGTCCATTTCCATCTAAAAATGGGTGTATTGTTTCAAATTGAGCGTGAGCTAATCCGCAATGAATCAGTACAGGTAAAGAATTGGTATCGTGCAAAAAAAGTTCTAGGTTGTCGAGAGATTGGTGCATTTCTGCAACTGTTGGAGGTACATAGGCCGCAGTACCCAGGTTACAACCTTGAGGGCCAATCCAATTTTGACTTTTCCGAAATTCTCCCGGTGTGCGATCGCTTCCTCGCACGTCTTTGAGTAATTCTGTATGAATTTCTCGCAGCAAGCGCAGACAAAGTGGAAATTCTTGAAGCCGCTTTAAACCGTAGTTCATGGCGTTAACGTAGTTAACAACCTCTTGCACATCTTTAAAGCGTTCTTGACCTTTGACATCAATTTCATATTGAAGTACGTCCTCTAGGGTGCTTTGCGTTCCTTCAATTTGCGAACTAAGAACGGCTTCCTGACGGACGTACATCGCTACGAACAGGTCAGGGTTGGGCAAAATAGAGGTAGCACCGTCTAGTCTTCCCAAAGCCCGATCGGCATTGGAGAGCAAGCGATGAAGCTCTGCGTCCATTTTAATGGGCGGTTCGGGAGGGAGGGGCGCTGGAATGAAGGCGCTGTATCCTTCAATTTGTTGGACGTATCGACCAGATCGCATCATTGGGTGACGGAGGGACAAAGGTTGAGGTCTTGTTATCTTATGTTATTCCAGTGAAATAAGACGGCGGTCGCGGAATCTTATTATAGCAAAAGTCTTTTTAGTATAATAAGATTGCCAGGACAGGCCAACTCGATCGAGATACGAGGACACAGCAGTGCTGTGTCCCTACGGATATGGTTGAGACAGGAGGACACAGCAGTGCTGTGTCCCTACGGACATGGTTGAGAATCTTGCTTAAAATATCAAACGCCGCACCGTACCATCATCTGTAAATTGCTGTTCGCCAATACCCACAACTTCGACAGTAACTTCGCGTTCCGAAATGGCAAACTCTCCCTCCCATGCCGCTATTTCCACTATCACTTTTTCCCCTTCCAAATACACATTGTAATTAGTCGTTGCCCACACACCTTTTTCATGTTCAAAACTGTGTCCGTCATCCTCATAAAGCGTCCATTCCCCAGTTCCGGGCCAAATTCGCATTTTCAAAGAATCGATCGCCCGTTCGCTCACAAATTGCCTCACAGGCGCGATCGCAATTATCCCCCCACCCCGAACATAAAGTGGCATTCTCTCCAAAGGCGCATGGGCTAAAATGTGCGTCGGGCCGTGATAGCATTCGCCCGTCCACCAATCGTACCAAGTACCCTGGGGCAAATACACGGCGCGATGCTCGACTCCGGGGCGGTAAATCGGTGCCGCCATCAGCGACGGGCCGAGCAATACTTGGTCGTAAAGGTGATAAGTTGTGCGATCGCGCGGAAAGTGATAAAGTAACGGTCGCAAAATCGGCGTTCCCGTCATCGCAGCTTCCCAAAACAAGGTGTAAATGTAAGGCAATAACTGATAGCGCAAATTGATGTATTCGCGGCAAATCTGCTCGGTGCGATCGCCAAAAACCCACGGTTCGTGCTGCGCTGTCGTCATCGCCGAATGACCGCGCATCAACGGATACAGCATCCCCACCTGCATCCACCGTGCGAACAATTCAGCGGTAGCATTCCCCGCAAAGCCACCAATGTCGCAACCGACAAACGCTACGCCGGAAAGCCCCATGTTGCAAAGCATCGGCATCGACATTTCCAAATGATCCCACAGCGATTGATTGTCGCCCATCCACACGGAAGAGTAACGCTGTACGCCCGCAAATCCCGATCGCGTCAGCACAAAAGATCGTAGCGTAGCGGGGCGTAAGCCATCGCCCCGCAACTTCTGCAACCCTTCCGCACAAGCTTTCGCCATCATCAACCCGTACAGATTATGGGTTTCCGCGTGGGTTGCGCGATCGTCATCCGGGCCTTGTGGTGCATCCAGGGGAAAGCTGATGTGTTCGCCGCCATCACCAAAAGGCCGTTCTGCGATCGCAGGTTCGTTCATGTCGTTCCAAATCCCCGCAATCCCCATATCTGTCAGGCTTTTGTGCAATTCTCCCCACCACTGGCGCACGTCGGGGCGCATGAAATCTGGAAACACGGCTTTGTCCGGCCAAACATAGCCGTGGAAAAGCTTTCCGTCGGCGGTGCGGACGAAATAGTCGTTTTCCACACCGCGATCGAATATTTCGTAATCTGCTTCCGGTTCGTACTTGACGCCGGGATCGATAATCGTGACAACTTTGAAACCGGCTGCTTTCAAATCTGCAATCAGTTTCGCGGGATCGGGGAAACGCTTGGGGCTCCAAGTAAACACCCGGTAGCCGCGCATATAGTCGATGTCGAGGTGGATAACATCGCAGGGAATCGCGCGATCGCGAAATTCCTTAGCCAACTCCCTCACCACGTCCTCGGATTCGTAGCTCCAGCGGCACTGGTGGTATCCCAGCGCCCATTTTGGCGCGAGCGGCATCCGGCCGGTTAACTGGGTGTAGGTGGCGAGAATTTGGGCGGGTTCGGGGCCGTAAATGATGTAGTAGTCGAGTTCCGCGTCTCTGGTTTCCATCCGCAAAACCCCCGGTGTTTCCGCGCCGATGTCGAATTGACTCCAAAATGTGGTGTTGAAAAAGATGCCGTAAGCGCGATCGGGATTCAGGGCGATGTAAAATGCGATCGCCTGGTACATTTCATCTGTCTGCGAATTGTAGTCAAGGGCGTCAATCGTCCAGTTTGTCTTGACTTCGGAGAGTTTGTCGAGGAAGCCGGTGCGTTGGCCGAAACCGTAGAAATGCTCGTCTGTTTCAATGCGTTTCCAGGCGGCGGTTGCGCCCGCGCGCCATCCCATCGGGCGATCGCAGTCGCTAGCAAAGGGTTTTCCCGATTTGTCAAAGCATTCGATGGAAGTGCGATCGCGCTTGACAGAAACTGTGATTTGTGCTGTTTCTATTTCGATTTTTTCGTCTGTTTCTCGGACTTCAAAAGGTACAATTTCCCACTGTTCGTCTGGGAGAGTCACGGAGTGCGATCGATCTTTGAATTCACCTGTCGGGGACATTCGCACTCGGATTAAATTTGGGGCGAGGATGCTGATTTTGAGAGCGGAATTGGTACAGTTGAAGTGAATTGCGCGATCGTCGGTTTTGTCGATCGATTGTACGGAGCCGATAATTGACCAAGGCTGTTCGGTAGTTTGGAGTTTTCCGAAGTATTGCGGCATATACTCTGACTCGAAATATTATCGATTTTGGTTTGAGCAGTTAAGGGTTGTCATCTGACAAAAGGCTGAACTACAAATATATAAAAGGAATATTTTAACATATCGATCCAATTACTTTACATAGCAATCCTAAATCAGTCGCAAAATCGATTGAGACCAGAATCCTTGCAGTGTAAGCATCTTGCTAGGGTATAATGCAAGGAAATCATTTAGGATTGTTATAGAACCCATTTGACATCTTTGAGGCTGCAAGCCTTTTAATCATCACCCTCATCAAACATAGATTAACTTTTGAATTTCATCCCTCACCGAAGAGCCAGGGTTTGAAGCCCCAGCATGAAGGCAGATTGTGATAAGAACGGAGTTTAAATCTCCGTTTTTATCACTTCGCTGTCAACTGTCAACTGTCAACTGTCAACTGTTTAACTACTACCTCCCAAATACTTGCAAAATCCTCTGCACTCCTGCCTTTTCTAGCCTCTCAAACTGCTGCCGTTCATCAGCAGTAAAAACAGTTGTCACTTCTTTATCTGACATCTGTGCTTCCAAAACTCCACGGTTGAAGAAAACAACTTCACCCGTACCAAAAAAGACGATCGCCCTTACCCGATCGCCTTTTAGCCAAAATCCCACTCCATCTCCTACTTCCACCAGGGCTTCCGATGCACTGACAACGGTTTTACCTGCATTCGTCGAACACATGATGTAGCTAACATTTTTGACAGTTTTTGTGGCTTTTTGGCAGGGTTGAGCCTGAAGTTGTTTCAATTCTCGATCGTAATTTTCCCGATTCATGACAGGCTTAATTTGATTCAGCAAACAGCGATCGGGTATACCATCGCCATCATCATCCATGCGGATGTCGTCTTGTTGTCCGTCGCGATCGCAATCAATCGCCGGCCCGATCTGTCTGCTGGGTTTCGCCGATTGTGCTAGTGCACCGCCACTGAGGGCAGAGTTTAATAATAGCATGGCGATCGGCAATAATTTGAAAAGCATTATGTTAAAAAAATATCCTTTATCAAATTTTAGCACGATGCTGTTTTAATAGCTCAATAATTTCCAGATTAGAAGATTTATCGGCAATATTTTAGATGCTATAGCATTTATCAGAAAGATGAGGTATGACTGTAAATGGAGTTTTTGATGCGACCTCGCTTGCTATATAATTAGCATAAGAGGGCTGAAGCCCAACAACGTACCTAATCTTTTTGATAACCGCTATATCTCTTTATTCATGCGCTCGATCGCCACCAAAGTAATATCATCAAACACCTTGACTAATAAGTGATATTTATTGCAGTATCTACACAGGATACTAAGCCTGTTCCTTGATAGTTGCTGTTAATTGTGCTGGCAATTGAAACTTGCCGTCTGCACCCGGTTCAAACTCAAAAACTTGCAACACAGCATCCACATTTAGCGGCCCGTAAATGTGCGGGTAATCCTCACCGGCGGCAAATTCATACTTAAGTTCAGATTCTACTTTTTCCGAGTCAATCCACAGCAGCAGCAATCCTGTTTGTCCCACAAAAAATTTATTGGCAGATTTCAGAACTTGCGGTAGAGTCGAACAGTGGATAAATCCTTCTGTATCTAACGTATCTCCGCGATAGGATTGCACTTGTTTTGCTTCTTCCCACTGTTGGCTGCGGGTGATGTGAAAGATAACGCTCATAGTTCAATGGGTTTTAAGTGCGATCGACAATTGGCAGTAAAATGGGCAGTAAAATCTGAGAAGGACAACTCCCGCCACAACTTACTGTCAGCGTCATAATTTTAGCATCAATTAACCGCGCTGCACCCGGAGGCGCGCCAGTTCCCGGATTCACGTCATAAGCTGGAAAACAAGCGGCACTCAAACTCAGGCGCATTGAATTCAGAAACTGGCATCTTGCCCGTTCCTAGCTATTTTTTCAAGAGGTATACTGAAGTCCGAACGATCGAATCTAGCGCGTTTAGTCGTTTATTTTGCGGACTGAAGTCCTCACTACAAACCTAGCACGGAACGAGTACATCCGATCGCCCTAAAACTCTCATATCTTCCTCATCGAGTTCGACTGGTGTACCGCTGCGAATTAGTTCCACAAAATCCTCGTTTGGCACCATAATGCACAAGGTGTAAAGACGTTCGCTGCCCGTATTTTCAATGACGTGAGTGCCAGTTGGAGGCACTAACAAACTATCACCAGGTTTAATACTAACTGTTTTGCCGTCGCAAGTCGCTTGCCCTCTTCCTTTGAGTACAAAAAACATTTCTACCGCAAATTGATGGCGGTTGGGAGGAGTTTTTCCGCCCGGATCGAAAATCTCGATGCAAACAGTTAATGAGGCATTCGCGGTTGCCGGATCGAAAACTATGGCTAATCTATTAGTATCGCCCGGGCTGATGCGAAATGCTTGGTAGTCTTGAGGCGATTTCATCACCGGAATCATGCACTGGTTTGTCATTTTTTTATTCTTAGTTGTGATATCAATTCCGGTTGCACCGGAATGATGTTGACTGTTGACTGTTGACTGTTGACTGTTGACTGTTGACTGTTGATGATTTAAACAAGACAGATTCAACCGGAAACTATATGAGTTGTTATAGCCGGGAAGAAGGAAGGAAGAAGTCATCAGTCATTAGTCATTAGGAAGAAGGAAGAGACGCCAGGATTTTAGCAATTAAGAACTTCCTAACCGTCACGGACGGTTGCTATATGTTTCGGGTGCATCTCAATGAATGCAAATATACTCGTAGGGGCGAAGCATTTCGGCAGTAAATCTCTGATTATCACTCATAAATTATGTGCCGAAATGCTTCGCCCTTGCCAAAATGAGATGCACCCTATGTTTCTGCTGTCATTAGTGAGCATTCAGAGTCATTAGTCGGTAGCTCAACCTCCCCAGTTTATTGCTAATGACCAATGACTAATGACCAATGACCAATAACCAATAACCAATGACCAATAACTAATGACTAATTCCCTAGTTATTTAATTGCTTCTAACATAGCCTGAGAATCAGACAAAAACCCAAAACATTGTTTAACGTTATAAAGAGTAGCCTGCCAGCAATACTCTGGAGATGTAGTAGCTGTACAATCTTTGACTAAAATGCAGTCGTAGTTGAGAAAACAAGCATCTTGTAGGGTAGCCATGACACACTGATCTGCGTTGACTCCTCCAAAGAAAAGTGTAGTTCTTCCCAGGTTGCGGAGGATACTATCTAAAGGAGTATCCCAAAAGGCACTCATGCGATATTTATCAATGCAAATATCCTCTGGTTTCTGTTCTAATTCATCAACAACGGCGGCCGCCCAACTCCCCGCCATCAAAACAGGTGCGCCGTTTTTGGGTAGCGGATCTCCCAAACCTACGCCCTCGCCCGTGGGATTGTAAACGTGGCGCGAAGCTGCGCTAATATTGAGCAAATCGGGGCGGTTTCCCCAGTTTATCCAAATAATGGGTACTGCGTGCGATCGCAATTTTGGCAGCAAATTTTGCAAAGGATTAATTGGAGTGCGCGCAGGTGTTACATCGACGCCGATGTGTGATAGCCAACCGTCGGGGTGACAGAAATCGTTTTGCATATCTATCACCAGCATCGCTGCTTTTGCTAAGTCCAATCGCAGGGTTTTCGTTTCTGTTTCTAGGGTAACAGGTTGAGGCGCGATCGGCGATCGGGTGATGTCGGCAATTTTAGCATCAACTTTCCAAGCATTGGGCGCAACGCCCAAGGTGCGGAGCATATCTGGATTCATATTAGATTGCGACTTAAAAACCACTTCAATTTTATAACTCTTTGATTGTTGCTAACTTGTGATATCTTAAATCTTTGCTAAGATTAAGTATAAGTATCAAACGTAACTGTTTCAAGCTACTTGATGCTTTATTAAAATTAACAAACTCAGGTAAAAAGTTTCTAGTTCCCAGACTATTTTATCGTTTCCAGGCATAGCGTGGAAATTCCTTGTACAAGGCTCTGCCTCCAGTAAACCACAGGCGAGTATGGTAATTTTACACTCGTCATAAAAATTAGGTACGTAGTTGCGCTTCAGCGCTCTTTATAATATTAGGAAAGAGGGCTCGCATCCCAACAACGTACCTTGGCTAGCGATACTTTGGGTAATTTTATATATCGTATCCTGACAATAAAACTGCCCTGCCAGTAAAGCACAGGCGAGGCTCTTTCTCGCTTATATGCATTACCAGCCATAGCCTGGGAACGAGATTAAACGATATTTAAAAGGCTGAGAACGAGATAAAAGAAGATGATTTAGTCCTAAAATAGAAATAGATGTGAATTCACCAGAAAAGCTAAATCTATGAGTTTTACAATCCAAAATGCTTTGATTCCGGTTGAGAGTGGTTATGAAACGGCAGACGTGCAAGTGGCGGATAATTGCATAAGTGCGTTAGCGAAGCCCTCGAAGAGGATCGCGCCCAATTTAGCTCCTACAGGAACAGCAATCGATGGCAAAAATAAGCTGCTGCTTCCCGGTTTTGTCAACGCGCACACGCACTCTTCAGAAATGTGGCAGCGCGGGATTATTCCCCCTTTGCCGCTGGAGTTGTGGATTGGCGAACTGTACGATTTCACGCCTCTCGATCCGGAACAAGTTTACTTGAGTGCCTTGGGAACTGCGGTAGAAACATTGCTCTCTGGCGGTACAAGTGTAGTCGATCATTTAGTTTTGATTCCGGGGCAAGAATTAGAGACAATTGCCGCTGCGGTTCGCGCTTATCAAGAAATTGGCATCCGCGCTTTTATCGGGCCGTTAATTCAAGATGAATCCCTGACAGCAGGAATGCCTGCGGGCGAGGGCGGCATCGAACACGCGGCTTACATTCGCTCGACAAAGGCAACTTTGGAACTCATGGAAGCAGCTATCAAACAGTTTCACCATCCCGAAAAAGGTGTTAATATATTGCTGGCACCGACGGGAATTCAACTATGTTCTGATGCTTTGTTTGAAGGCTGCATCGATTTGGGCGATCGCTACAATCTTTGCCTGCACGCCCACCTCTTGGAAACGACCGCTCAAAAACAGTTGGCTCACGAAAAATACGGCTGTAGCGCTGTCAAACATTTGCAACAAATCGGTTATTTAAGTCCGCGCACTTCCTTAGCGCACTGCGTGTGGCTGGACGATTCCGATATTGCAATTATGGCAGAAACTCAATCGACAGTCGTACACAATCCCCTCAGCAACCTGCGGCTGGGAAGCGGGATTGCACCAATTTTAAAATACCGCCAAGCCGGAGTAAACGTATCTTTCGGCTGCGACGGTGCCGCTAGCAATGACTCTCAGGATTTGCTAGAAGCAATTAAAATTGGTTCGATTCTGCACAATATTACGGATTTGGATTACCGCCACTGGATTACACCGCGTCAGTCTGTAGAAATGGCATCGCTGGGCGGAGCAAAAGGCTTGAATCTCGGCGATGAAATGGGTTCGCTGACTGTCGGCAAAAAAGCAGATTTTGTGCTGTACGATTTAACCAGTTTATCATTGTTGCCGCGCACCGATCCGATTGGCTTGCTAATTTTGGGACGCCCGACAAATGCGGTAGACAGTGTTTGGGTAAACGGCAAACAAGTTGTCGCTGAAGGTAAGGTGAAAACGATTGATGTTGATGGTTTGAGGCGGCAATTATTCGATCGCAGTGAGTGGAGTAGCAAGCGCCAATCACCAATGGTGGGCGAGATTGAATCGCACTACCGCCAAGTGATGAAATTGCCACTCGGCGGTTGAAACCGCGACTGTACAGACAAAACCCGACGGGAGCGGGTTGGAGAATAATTGTAAGGTTTGCAATGCGAACTTTACCAAAAAATTGGGTCTAAAGCCCCGTCCTTCTAGGACAGGTTTAATTACGAGTGTAAAGATTTCTTGCAAATTAAGTTTATAGCCACAATAGCCCGTAAGCATGATAGAATCATCTCATGATTGTACTAGAGTTTAAGTTAAAAGGCAAGCGGCAGCAGTACCAGATCGTAGACGAAATGATCCGCACAGCTCAGTTTGTCCGAAACAAAGCTCTCAGATATTGGATCGACAATTCCAGAGTTAAACTATCGGATTTATACAAACAATGCGCCATCATGGCGAAAGAATTTGAATGGGCCGGAAAACTTAACTCAATGGCGCGTCAAGCTTCGGCCGAACGTGCCATTTTTTCTATTCAACGTTTCTTTTCTAATTGCAAAGCGTCAAAACCAGGAAAAAAAGGATACCCACAGTTCAAAAAAAACACTCACTCCGTAGAATACAAAACATCAGGATGGGCGCTTTCGGTCGATAAAAGATGTCTGACTTTCACGGACGGTTTTGCTGCGGGAACCTTCAGATTACTCGGTAGTCGAGATTTGCACTTCTATTCACCCAAGGAAATCAAGCGAGTCAGAGTAATTCGTCGCGCCGATGGTTACTACGCTCAGTTCTGTATTAATGTAGAGCGAACAGAAGAAATAGTTCCTACGGGGAAAGCGATTGGCATAGATGTGGGATTGAACCATTTCTACACCAATAGTACCGGAGAAACAGTTCCAAATCCTCGGCATCTCCGTAAAAGTGAAAAAGCTTTGAAGCGATTGCAGAAACGAGTTTCTCGGAAAAAGAAAGGTTCGAGTAATCGCAAGAAAGCGATAAATAAGTTAGGCAGAAAGCACTTAAAAGTCAGTAGGCAGCGTAAAGACTTCGCCATCAAGACGGCGTTGTGCGTAGTGAAATCTAACGATTTCGTAGCCTACGAAGACCTTGAGGTGAAAAATATGGTGAAGAACCATAAGCTGGCCAAATCAATTAGCGATGCAGCATGGTCACAGTTTGCCCAATGGTTGCAATATTTTGGGAAAGTGTACGGTAAAATAGTGGTTGCTGTTGCCCCTCAATACACTTCCCAAAATTGTTCAAGTTGCGGCAATCGCGTTCAGAAATCGCTCTCAGTCAGAACTCATATTTGCCTATGTGGTACGGTATTAGACCGCGACCACAATGCAGCTTTGAATATTTTGGCTAAAGGATTGAAGAAAGCAGGAATTAGTTCAAATACGGTGGGGCACACCGGAATTAACGCTTGGGGACAGACCGACCTCTACCCATTGGTGGTGACACCAAGAAAGCAAGTTGACTGATTGAACCAAGAATCCCCGCGCTTTCAAGCCGGGGAGTGTCAAAGTATGATGTTAGATTGTGGTGTTTCCGAAAAATCGATGATTAAACTGCACAAATGGCGGCGGATACTGGCTTTAATAGTTGTTTTTGCGATCGCACTTACCTCTGCCGCCATTTTCTCCCCCCGAATCGAAGCTCAAACTTCGCCCAAAACCCCAACAACCGAATTGCGCGGCATCTGGCTGACGAACATTGACAGCGACGTTATTTTCTCCCGCAGCAACATCATTGACGCTGTAAACCGACTGGATAAACTCAACTTTAACACCATTTATCCCACGGTTTGGCAAGGAGGCTACACGCTTTATCCCAGCGCTGTAGCCAAACGAGTATTCGGAAAGTCGATCGACCCATCACCAGGATTGCAAGACCGAGACATTCTCAAAGAAATTATAGCACAATCCCACAAAAAAGGTATAGCAGTAATCCCGTGGTTTGAGTTTGGTTTCATGGCCCCCGCCGAATCGGAATTAGCCAAACTTCACCCCGACTGGCTGGCGAAGCGGCGCGACGGTTCAACTATTTGGAAAGAAGGCACGCACGATCGAGTTTGGCTGAATCCTTTTCATCCAGAAGTCCAGAAATTTATCTTAGATTTAATCTTAGAAATCGTCGATAATTACGATTTAGATGGCATTCAATTTGACGACCATTTCGGTTTGCCCGTAGAGTTTGGCTACGAGCCGCAAACAGTGTTAATGTATGAAAAACAAATCAAAAGTCCTCCCTCCAATGACGCCCGCGAAACCTTCTGGATCCGCTGGCGCGCCGACAAAATCAACGACTTCATGGGACAAATTTCCCGCGCCATCAAATCCCGCAAACAAAAATGTATTATTAGTGTATCTCCCAATCCCTTGCACTTTGCTTTACCCGCCCACTTGCAGGACTGGTTTACCTGGGAAAGACGCGGTTACATCGAAGAACTTATAGTACAGGTGTATCGCAACGACATCAAGCGTTTTAATGCCGAACTGGAACGGGAAGAAGTCAAACTCGCTAAAAAGCACATTCCAACTGCGATCGGTATTTTAACAGGTTTGAAAAACAGTTCTATTCCGCTGTCACAAATTCAAGAGCAAGTGCAAGAAGTCCGAAACAGAAATTTTGCAGGAGTTTCCTTCTTTTTCTATGAAAGCTTGTCAAATTGGGCCAGCGAAACTCCCCAACAGCGAAATTCTGCCCTGCAAGAATTCTTTCCTGCAAAGATGCAACGCCCGCCAGTTTAAAACCTTTCGTAACGAGGACTTCAGTCCTTCTTCGTTCGTAGTGAGGACTTTAGTCCTTCTTTTTCAGTCATTCTTCGTTCGTAGTGAGGACTTTAGTCCTTCTTTTTCAGATTATCAAGGACTTCAGTCATTCTTCGTTCGTAGTGAGGACTTTAGTCCTTCTTTTTCAGTCATTCTTCGTTCGTAGTGAGGACTTTAGTCCTTCTTTTTCAGATTATCAAGGACTAAAGTCATTCTTCGTTCGTAGTGAGGACTTTAGTCCTTCTTTTTCAGATTATCAAGGACTAAAGTCATTCTTCGTTCGTAGTGAGGACTTTAGTCCTTCTTTCTCAAATTATTAAGGACTAAAGTCCTCACTACGAACCTTACAAAGAGATATAATGTTTAACACTAAATTAATTTGCCGCATTTGTATTTTTAATTTATGTCTGATTGCTGTCCTTGCTGCAATCGGCTACCTGACTCCCCGAAAGTGGGGAGACACCTCGCAAAAAAATCGCACAGTTAGCGTACAAGTTTCTAACCAAGGCATCCACACCGAAATCATCGTTCCAGTTAAAAATCAATATTTTAACTGGAATCAATATTTACCAATTACAGAAATAGGACGGGAAGCAAATTATGATTATAAATATTTGTCTTTTGGGTGGGGAGATCGAGCTTTCATGTTGGAAACTCCCACCTCAGCAACCATCAACCCAGTTATAGCTTTCAACGCGCTATTTCTCCCGACTCCGTCTACCCTCCACGTTCAAGGTTATCGAGTTTTTCCCCAAGATATAGAAACTAAATGTGTTAAAATTAGTGTGAAAAATTATCGGAGGCTGGTAAATTTTATTAAAAATACATTCCAATTAGACGCAGCAGGTAATAAAATAAAAATCAGCTACGGCTACTACAACAGTGACAGTTTTTATGAAGCAAAAGGCAGTTACTCGATTTTGAGAACTTGCAATGACTGGACGGCAGAAGCTTTGCGAGAAGCTGAGATTGATACTCCTTTGTGGTCAACTCTATCGTCATCGATTATGTTTCATTTAAATAGCGGTTGCGAATGTATTTAAACAGTTGACAGCGTTAATCAGTTGACAGTTGACAGTTGACAGTTGACAGTTGACAGTTGACAGTTGACAGTTGACAGTTGACAGTTGTTAGTAGGAATCACCAATTCCCAATTCCCAATTCCTGATGCCCGATGCCCAATTCCCGATGCCCAATTCCCAATTCCCGATGCCCAATTCCCAATGCCCAATTCCCAATTCCCAAATATTATGAATGTAATTCCAGCGATCGACCTTTTGGACGGAAAATGCGTCAGACTGTATCAGGGAGACTACGCCAAGTCCCAAACTTTTAACGAAAATCCCGTCGCAGTCGCCAGACAGTGGGTAAATGAAGGCGCCACAATGCTGCATTTGGTAGACCTCGACGGCGCCAAAGCCGGTCATCCTGTAAACTTAGCAGCCATTGAGGCGATCGTCCGCGCAGTAGACGTTCCCTGTCAATTGGGAGGCGGAATGCGCGATCGCCCTTCTGTCGCGGCAATTCTCAAATTAGGCGTCCAGCGCGCCATTCTCGGCACTGTCGCCGTCGAACAACCGCAATTAGTCGGTGAATTGTGTGCCGAATTTCCAGGTCAAATTCTCGTCGGAATCGATGCCAGAAATGGTAAAGTTGCTACCAGAGGCTGGCTGGAAACTTCCGAAGTGTTAGCGACAGAATTGGCGCAGCAAATGGCCGGGTTAGGTGCTGCTGAAATTATTTACACCGACATTCACCGCGACGGTACCATGGAAGGGCCGAATTTGGAATCTTTGCGGGAAATTGCTAGCGCCATCTCGATTCCGGTGATTGCTTCCGGCGGCGTCAGTTCGATCGCAGATTTGTTGAGTTTGTTGGCTTTGGAACCAATTGGTGTCAAAAGTGCGATCGTTGGTAGAGCAATTTATACCGGCGATATCATACTAAAAGAAGCTATTCAAGCCGTTGGACAAGGGCGGTGGCAGGATGTACCGCCAGATTTGGGTTCTTCCACCTTTGCATAATCGTCTGAATCCGCATAACCCGCCTTAACAAAACCACAACCCTTGAGTTGGTCTGCTTCCGAAACTCTCTGATTTGAATGTCTTTCTTATCATCATCGTACCATGTTTTTGAACCCTACAATTACAGCTTTTAGTTCAGGAATAGCATCGCTAATTGCTCCCATACCTTTGCTAGCAGCAGTCGATCCCGAAAATTCTCCGATCGTCCTCAGCGGAGTTTTGCTCAGTTTAGTAGTGATTTATATCGCCAGTAAATTAGGCGCAGAAGTAGCGAGAAACTTCGATTTACCGCCCGTATTGGGTGAATTGGTAGCAGGGGTAATTGTCGGGGTATCCGCTTTACACCTGATCGTTTTTTCCGAAAGCGGGCTGTCAGCTTCAGACTCGGGGATTATGAGTGTTCTGCAATCGCTCAACCATCTATCTCCTGCCGCCCTTACCAGTGTTTTTGAGTCGCAGAGTGAAATCATTTCTGTACTCGGTGAATTAGGCGTAATTATTCTGCTGTTTGAAATTGGCTTAGAGTCCGATCTCAATCAATTAAAACAAGTCGGAGTTCAAGCCGTCGTTGTCGCCTGCGTGGGCGTGGCTGTTCCCTTTGCAGCGGGTACAGTTGGCTTGATGGTAATTTTCCACACTCCGGCAATTCCAGCGATTTTTGCAGGTGCGGCTTTGACAGCAACCAGCATCGGAATTACCTCAAAAGTGTTGTCTGATTTAGGACAACTGACATCTAAAGAAGGTCAAATTATTGTCGGTGCGGCGGTGATTGATGATGTGCTGGGAATTATTGTCCTAGCTGTTGTCGCTAGCTTAGCTAAAACTGGTGAAATTGATGTTGTTAATGTCATCTATTTGATTGTCAGCGCCACTGTATTTCTGTTAGGTTCGATTCTGTTGGGCGGTGTCTTCGACAAAACCTTCTCGGCGGTGGTGGGCCAACTCAAAACTCGCGGCAATATTATCATCCCAGCTTTTATTTTCGCCTTATTCATGGCATTTCTGGGCAACGCAATTCATCTGGAAGCGATTTTGGGTGCGTTTGCGGCTGGTTTGGTATTGGATAAAAGCGATGCGCGCACAGAGTTGGATGAATTGGTGAAACCCATCTCCGATGTAGTTGTGCCCATCTTTTTTGTGACGGTGGGAGCCAGGGCAGATTTGGGAGTTTTGAACCCAGCGATACCGGACAATCGCGCCGGACTTTTAATCGCTGCTTTCTTGATTGTGGTGGCGATTATTGGCAAAATTGTTACAGGTTGGGTGGTGTTTGGTGTGCCCGGAATCAATCGATGGGCGATCGGAGTCGGGATGATTCCTCGGGGCGAAGTCGGGTTGGTTTTTGCGGGAATTGGTTCGGCGAGTGGGGTGTTGGATAAGCCGTTGGAAGTCTCGATTATTATCATGGTGATTCTGACGACTTTTTTGGCGCCGCCGTTTTTGCGGATTGCTTTTGGCGATTCAGTAGTACCTCCTGGTACGGGGGAACCCACGAGCAAACAAATCGTTTGATTTAGGGGAATTTGAGTTCAGGGCGATCGGCTGATTTGGAGACACAAATACAGCAGCAAGATACCGGAATTATTCAAAAATTCGGGTATCTTGCATCAACTTGTTTTACATTAAAATATTATCTAGAGCATCGGAATTATGTCCCGCCTATCTTCCACTCTTTTGTTTGCTTTTTTATTACTATTTCCCACGGTCACTCTCGCTCAAATCGTCCCCGATAATACCCTTGGTTCTGAAAGTTCCCGTACAGTTTCCGACACCATCAATAACCTACCATCCGATCGCATTGAAGGCGGTGCAACTCGCGGCCCTAACTTATTTCACAGTTTCCGCGAATTTAACGTGGGTGAAGGCAGAGGCGCTTATTTTACCAATCCTAACGGCATTGCTAATATTTTTACCCGCGTTACAGGTGGCAATTCTTCCAATATTTTAGGAACATTAGGAGTACAAGGAAAAGCCAACTTATTCTTACTCAACCCGAAAGGAATTATCTTCGGTTCCAATGCGCGGTTAGATTTGCGCGGCTCGTTTATCGGTTCGAGTGCGGATAGTATTGTTTTTAACAACGGCTTTGAATTTAACAGCAACAACCCCCAAACAGTAACGTTATTAGCAATTAATATTCCTGTAGGTTTGAGATTTCGAGAAAATCCCGGTACAATTGTCAATACTTCGCAAGCAATCGGCCCCACACCAACCTTACCGCCACTGCCCGTACAAATTCCCGTTTCTAACAAACTTGGTTTAGCAGTAGACCCCGGGCAAACTTTAGCCTTAGTTGGTGGAGATATTCAACTACAAGGAGGGAATTTAACAGCTTATACTGGACAAATATTACTAGGAAGTGTGAAAAGTCCCGGTTTAGTGCAATTTGAACCAACAGCTTTAGGTCTGAATTTAAACTATGGCAATATTCAGAACTTCGGCAACATTCAAATGAACGGTGCATTTATAAATACCAGCGGATTAGGAGGTGGAAAAATTGATATTAGAGGTGGAAATGTCACTGTCAGTAGTTCGGGAATTTATAGCCTGACGCTGGGAAATATTGATGGCAGAAGTATTGATATTAATGCTCAAAACTTGCGAGTAGATAAAGGGTCGCAAATTGCCACCGCCACACTGGGAGATGGGAAGGGGAACAATTTAAACATCCGCGCTACTGACTCAGTAGAAATGAGCGGGCTGGGAATTGAAGGCTATCAGCGGTTGTACGGCCAATATCTAGCCTCTGGATCCTTCAACCCTTTTGACCCGCAAATTATGCTGAGTGCTGGTACTGCTGGTAGTGGAGCCGCTGGAAATATTAACATTGACACTCCTCGGCTGCTGCTGCGCGATGGGGCACTGGGCGGCACCAGTACCTTTAGTGCTGCAAATGCCGGAAATCTGAATATCCGTGCTAACACCGTCGAATTGATCAGTTCAGTGCTCAACAGCGGCACAACTCGCGGAAGTACCGGCCAAGGCGGAAATATAACTGTTGACGCACAACGGTTAATCATGCGCGATGGAGCCAGTCTTGTCGGCATCAGCCGTAGTGATGGAGCATCGGGGAATATCGCGATTAAAACGAATGAATCTGTAGAATTGTCGGGGAGTCTGGGTGGAGTTACGGCGCAAACTACTCTGGCTACTAGCTCTTTCGATGGGAATGGGAAAGCTGGGGATATTACGATCGACACTAAGCGGCTGAGTGTTTCGGATGGATCTGTAATTACTTTATCGACGGGTGCGATTTTTGGTGAAAGCGTGTTTTCTGCCCGTGGGGGGCCCGGAGGAAATTTAACTGTGAGAGCGTCAGAGTCGATCGAAGTGAGTGGCGAATCAGGAGTTTTGGGGACTGCGGGCTACAGACTTAGTGTTATTGGCTCTGAAACTTCAAGCTCTAGTCGGGGTGGAGATATCCGCCTCTCTACACCCAGGCTCACTGTGCGAGGTGGGGGCATTATTACTGCGGGTTCTTTGAGTGCAGCAGATGCGGGAGATATTACGATTAATGCCGATCGTCTAGAAGTGCAAGGCATGGCGAGTAACGGTGGCTTCAGAAGTAGAATTGAGGCTTCGACTGGCAAAGCGTACACTGTTGTCAATCCCAACGCTACGGGGAATGCAGGTTCGCTAAATCTGAATGTTAATCGATTGATTGTCCGGGATGGAGCCACAGTGACTGTTCAGGCTTTGGGAACGGGAAGGGCTGGTAATATTAATGTGGTTGCAAAGTCGATCGCCCTGGATAACAAAGCCAGCATTGACGGTACAACTGTCTCCGGTACTGGGGCAAATATTAATCTGCGATCGCGAGATATCCAGTTGCGGCGTGGCAGCAGAATTACAACGGATGCAGGTAGTTCTGACGGTGGAAACATCAGAATTAATAGCGATATTTTGGTAGCTTTACCGCGAGAAAATAGCGACATTACAGCTAATGCTCGCACAGCTACTGGAGGACAAGTTGCGGTGAATGTACCGAATATCTTTGGTTTTACGAGCGTTAATCGCGAAGAAGCTAGAAGCAGTTTAGGACTGACTGATGCTGAATTTGCCAACTTACAAGTGAATCCAACTTCTTTAATTCCCACTAGCGACATCGCAGCTATTTCTCAACAGGCTGGCCCGGCTTTGCAAGGGGCAGTAACGTTTAGCACTTCTGGTGTCAATCCGGCTCAAGGATTGGTAGAATTGCCACAAAATGTTATCTCTCCAGAGGCATTAATCGTAGCTAATCCTTGCACTCAAGGGGCGGTAAGTGAGTTTACTATTACTGGTAAAGGAGGAATACCTGCGAACCCAAATGATTTGCTCAGCAGCGATTCTACCCAGTTTAGTTGGGTGGAACCGGCCGTAGGTGGAAGTCAGAATCTACAGGCTACAAAGGCAGAAATAGAAATTCCGCCCCAGCCAGTGATTCCCGCTCAAGGCTGGGTGATGAATGCTGATGGACAAATAACGCTTGTAGCATACAATCAAACGGCTCAGGTTCGGCAGCGATTGAAACCTGCTTTGCCTGTTTGCCCGGAGCGCTGAAATGCTTTATTCTCCCTCTGCGTTCTCTGCGGTTAAATCATCGCCATGCAGGAAACGACATAAAAGGACACTCCAAGAGCCTTTCTTCGTGTCAACTTAAGCCTGAAACCTTTGATAAATATCGTTTTTACCATGGTTCAGATCCCCCTAAATCCCCCGCATCGTTGCGGGGACTTTGAGAAGAATCTTGTCCCCCCCGACTATCCGGGGGGTTAGGGGGGATCTAGATTTAATAGTCAAATAACAGTCTCTGACTAGGTTTGACCTTAAGTTGACACCAATAGGCTCTTGGAGTGTCCCGACAAATCTCGCCCGAAATTAACCAGGTTTGCGATTACTTAACAAACAGCATTTCTTGATAAGTAGGCAGCGGCCACAAATCATCAGCCACTTCAGCTTCCAAAGCATCAACATACTGACGAACCTCATCCATCAAAGGACGAATGGTTTGCGAAGCAAACTGCATATGCTCTTCAGTTGTAGCAAAATCGTGCTTGCCCAAAGCATCACTCAACTTGCTCGCAGTATCCATCATCGACTTAACCAGCGTCGCGACTTTTTCAGCAGTTGCCTTTTCTAATTCAATGCCAATCTCTTTCAAGCCAGCAATTGTGTTAGAAAGATCCGACAAATATCTCACCGCTGCCGGATAAATCATTGTTTTGGAAATGCTGCCGACCAGTTTTGCTTCGACTTCAATAGCCAGTATATACTGCTCTGCATACACATCAAAACGGCTTTCCAATTCAACCGGAGTCAGAACGCCTGTCTTTTCAAACAAGTCCTCAATGTATTCTGCCTTCAATACGGGCAAAGCATCGGCGGTAGTCCGCAAGTTAGCTAAACCGCGTTCTTCAACGGCCATTTTGTGCCATTCTTCAGAATAGCCGTTGCCGCCAAATACTACGGCGCCGTGTTCGTCCATCACTTCTTTCAAGAGTGTTTGGATGGCAGCATTCAGTTCAGTTCCCTTAGCCAAATCGCTTTCTAATTTGTTAGCAACCCAGTCTAAAGAATCGGCAAGAATTGTATTCATCGCGACCAGCGGGCCGGAAACAGATTGACCCGAACCTACTGCGCGGAATTCAAAGCGGTTTCCAGTAAAGGCAAAGGGCGAAGTCCGGTTTCTGTCACCGGCATCTTTTATGAAAGTAGGCAGTGTTTCTACGCCTAAATTCATGATTCCGCGACCTTGAGAACCCTTAACTCCGCCCTGGCGAATTTGCTCGAAGATATCTTCTAATTGCGAACCCAAATAGACAGAGATAATCGCTGGCGGAGCTTCATTTGCACCCAAGCGGTGGTCGTTGCTAGCAGTTGCAACTACTGCGCGCAACAAGGGGCCGTATTTGTGAACGCCGCGAATTACAGCGCCACAGAAAACTAGGAATTGGACGTTCGAGTGGGGTGTATCGCCGGGGTCTAATAAGTTGCCTTGGGTGGCGTTACCGACTGACCAGTTGACGTGTTTGCCGGAACCGTTGATTCCTGCGAAAGGCTTCTCGTGCAGCAAGCACATAAAACCATGTTTCTTCGCTGTGTTGCGTAGAATTGTCATGGTCAATTGTTGGTGGTCGCTGGCGACGTTTGCTGCTTCAAAAACTGGTGCAATTTCAAACTGACCGGGTGCTACTTCGTTGTGGCGGGTTTTGGCAGGAATGCCCAGGCGGTACATTCTTTCTTCAACTTCTTGCATGAAGACTTGAACGCGCTCTGGGATTGCTCCAAAATAGTGGTCGTCAAATTGCTGACCTTTGGCTGGAGGTTTGCCGAACAGGGTGCGACCTGCTAATAGTAAATCGGGGCGGCTGTTGGCGAAGTTGGAATCTATTAGGAAGTATTCTTGCTCGGAACCGCAACTGGAATTCACGGGAGCTACTTCGGTATTTCCTAACAGTTTTAAGACTCTGGTTGCTGCTTTGTTCATGGCAGCAATGGAGCGCAAAAGCGGGGTTTTCTTGTCTAGGGCTTCACCTGTCCAGGAGATGAAAACAGTGGGAATGCACAATGTCATGCCGTTGTCTGTTTCCATGACATAGGCGGGGCTGGTGACATCCCATGCTGTGTATCCGCGAGCTGCTGCGGTGGAGCGAATTCCGCCGTTGGGGAAGGAGGAACCGTCGGGTTCGCCTTGTACTAGCAGTTTACCTGCAAATTCTGAGATGACGGAGCCGTCGCTTTGGACGGAGATGAAACCGTCGTGTTTTTCGGCGGTGCTGTTGGTTAGCGGGTAAAATACGTGGGCGTAGTAGAGGGCTCCTTTGGAAATCGCCCAATCTTTCATTGCTACTGCCACGACATCGGCTACGGAAGGATCGAGTGTTGTACCTGTTTGAATGGTATTTTTTACTGATTTGAAAATGCTTTTGGGCAGGCTTTCTTGCATTTTGCTCAGACTAAACACGTCTGTTGCCCACATTTCTTCTAACCGCTTGGGAGGCTTTGCAGGAGTTATTTGGCGGTTGACGATTTGAGAAATTGCTTGAATGCGCGATTCGTTTCCACTCATGGTTATTTTTATGCGAATTAGGGACAGGTAGCTGTGAAAAAATATAGGTTAGCGCAAGTCTAACCGTTGACGAATATGTTGGATTTACCAACATTTTTAGTCTGACCTAACTTTTTGGAGAATGCCTTGTTTGGCAGGCTCTCAAAGATTGGAGGAGCAAGGCGGAATCTCTTCGCCGTCCGTGTTGGTGAGAATCCGGTGTTCGATAGATGCGGTTGGATTTCGATTATTAGCAAGCAAATAGATGACTGGAGACTGTACTAATTTGAGTCAACATCGTAGATGTCGGCGCTGCACAGATTTACTGGCTAATTTTCACCCTGGTAAGCTCAAAAATTTTGTGCGAGTTAATTCCTATGAATTCTGGTCAAAACTACTTATGGTTTTTAATGGTTCGACGATCGCTAAATCGCAGTCCAGCAAACAACGCACTCGTTTAGCGTTTTGGGGAATTATGGAGAGTACACAATCTACACTTGGAAATTGTAAACAATCATTAAGGAAATAAATGTATCGTAGACTACAGAATTTTAGTTTTTTTTGCCAACGGACGATCGCCCGATCGCGCATAACGGCAGAATTTGAGTTGTAGGGTGTGTCAGCAGCGCGTTATTTTATCCAGAATTGAGGGTTCAAAGCTGACGCACCTACTTCATGTCATGTCTGTTAAATTGCGCGCGATCGAATTTTGTCGTGTGGTGGGGGCGGGTTTATGGATATTGTTGGTTTGAGTCAGAGATTGTTTGTGAACGCCCCTACAAGCATTTTGATTCATTCACTGGCTCTGATATCAGATTATAAAATAAACTTCTATTGAATTGCGGTATCCGCTCAATAATTCGGGGTAGCCGAGAAAAAAAGTAAGCAGAGTAAAAAAAGTGTTATAAAATAGGAGACATGACGCTTCATATTATTTCACGAGACAAGTCACCCTGCAATATACTACTGCAAACCATCGACCCCTCAGGTATTGCAGACGAATCAATGCGTCAGAAAGTAGAACTCTTACTGAACCTAATAGAGCAATTACAATTAAAAGTCAAAGACTTAGAATCAGAGAATCAACAGTTAAAAGATGAAAACAACCGATTGAAGGGAGAACAAGGAAAACCAGACATCAAAGCCAACTCCAAAGGCTCCAAAGGCTTCAAAAGTCAGCACTCATCAGAAAAAGAACGAAAAACGCCCAAAAAGCACAAAAAAGGCAGTAAGAACGCCACGATTAAAATAGATCGAGAACAAATACTAGAATATCCCACAGACCAACTGCCAGCAGACGCCGAATTTAAAGGATACGAACAAGTAATCATCCAAGATATCAGCTTGGCAACCGACAACATACTGTTCCGCAAGCAGAAATATTACTCACCCTCACTCCGAAAAACTTATGTAGCAGAACTACCAATGGGCTACGAAGGAGAATTTGGACCAGGAATCAAAGCCTTAATCATCAGCTTGTACTATGGGGGCAATATGACCCAAGGTAAACTACTAGATTTTTTAGCAGATTTAGGGATTTCCATGTCAGCAGGTTATTTATCCAACCTGTTAATCAAAAACCACTCTGGTTTTGAAACCGAGAAAAAAGAAGTTTATGATTCAGGACTAGCGAGTAGCCCTTGGCAACACTTCGACCAAACGGGTGCGCGTGTTAAAGGAGTCAACCATACCACCAATATCATCTGCAACCCTTTATATACAGTATACTTCACAACAGCCAATAAAGACAGACTGACTGTACTGAAAGGATTACAGCCAGGACGAGAACTGAAATTTATTCTAAATCCACTCTTCTTCTCACTAATTGAGGACTTCAAAATCCCGATTAAATGGCAAAACGCTCTCCAGCTATTACCTCAAGAAACAGTGTTGGGTGAGGAGGAGTTTAATCACCTACTTAATAAGTATGTACCCAAACTCGGTTCCCAACAAGTTACCAGGATTAAAGAAGCAGCAGCTATTGTTTTCTATCATCAGCAAACAGATTGTCCAGTCGTACAAACTCTTTGTTGCGATGATGCTCCACAATTTAAGTTAATCACTGCCGATAGAGCGTTATGTTGGGTACATGAGGGAAGACATTACAAGAAGTTAAGCCCCGTATTCCATTGCCATCAAGCAATCTTAGGGAAATTTATCAAAGATTTTTGGGATTATTATCGGGAATTATTAGCTTATAAAGATGCTCCAAGTCCTGAAGCTGCACTGCTTTTAAGGTCTAAATTTCGGCGGCTTTTTGAAACCCCAAGTGGTTATGAATTGTTGGATGAACGCAAACAATTAACTGTCACAAAAATAGCGGAGTTGCTGAGGGTTTTAGAGCATCCTGAGTTACCTCTGCATAATAATCCGGCTGAGTTAGCTGCTAGAACCATGGTGCAGCGACGTAATATTAGTTATGCAACTCAAACTATTGAGGGTACTCAGGCATGGGATACTTTTATGTCTCTTGTTGCTACTACACGTCAGTTGGGAATCAGTTTTTTTGATTATGTGCGCGACCGAATTTCTCAACTTGGAGTTATTCCCTCTCTGTCCACTATTATTCGCGAAAAATCTGCTCTTTATCCGTTGGGATTGTCTTGGCAGCCAGATTAACTGCTACCCCTACTTATTGAGCCGATACGAATTGCGCGCGATCGAATTTTGTCGTGTGGTGGGGGCGGGTTTATGAGATTGTTGGTTTGAGTCAGAGATTGTTGGTTAACCGGCCCCTACAAGCATTTTGATTATTTTACTAGATAAACCTCATTTGATTTTTGCTTTCGCCGCCCTCGACTCGATTGTAAATCCGGGAATATCTTGTAATTCTGTGGCGCTCAAACTGTACTGTTCGCAAACCAAACTTAAGCGAGTCCCGCTACTTTTTACGGCGTTGACTGAGTGTGTCAAATCTCCTTGAAAATAGATCAGTGAATTGACTTGTGGCTTAATCTGTCCGACTTGCTGTTTGTTGCGCCGGAGTATCAATTCTCCGCCTTGCAAATTTGGGGGAACTTGTACGTACAAAACGCTGACGGCGGCGGGAGGTTCAACCGTTTTGCAGTACGATCGCAAAGATCGATCGATATGCGGATCGACGCGGGAACCTTCGCCCAGAAGCAGGGGATTGAGGTAAAAAGCGTTGCATTCCGGCTGTAATGCTTGGTCTAGATAGGGTTTGAACAACGGGAATCGGCGCTCGACTTCGGCGATTTGAGCGCGCCCAAATACCACGGAAAAGCCTTTTGTGCCGATGAAATCGCGGTTGAGGTTGTTGGTTGCAAAGTAAGGTGAGGCGAGAATTGCTCCTCGTAAGTCGTTGAGATAGTCGATCGAGAAAGCGTTAGGATGTTGGCTGTAGTATTTCAAGGCGCTCAAAAATCATCAAAGTTTAAAAGTTTAACGGAAACAGCGGATAGGAATGCAGCAATTGCTCAGACTTGGGAAAAGCTTAGTTCCTCGCGCAGGATATGCGGAAGTTTTGCGAATTAATAGTAACACGAAGGGAACAATCAGCACAAGCTCCAACGGGAATGGCCGGACTTTGCTGGATCGAGGTTTTTGCATTAGTTGTTGTATGTAATATCGTTTCCGCTTGGATCGGAATGATTTAACCGCAGAGAATACAGAGAAAGGGAAGAGAGAGATAAATACAGGACGATGTTAACGGATTTGATATAAATCGTCGATCGAGAACGACTATTACAACTCTAGCTTGCAGTAAATTTTGCCGATCGTCCAAAACGCGATTGTTGTTTGCTAATTCCCAAAGTGCGATCGATTGACATAGGTTAAAAGTTATATAGAAATCCTAAATCATTTGTGAATTTCTTACTCCCTCCCCTTAATAAGGGGAGGGTTGGGGTGGGGTAAAAAAACTTTACGAGTCATTTAGGACTGCTATAGTCGATCGCATAAGCTACCTTAAGAAAATTATGCGTTTCTTTCGTTTTGGCTGTCTTGGTATTTTAGGCTTGTTAATTATCCTCTCGGTTGCCCCCGGACAAATTATGAAATTGGGTATTCGCACGGCCGAATTTAGTCCTGATGGCAAATATTCGATCGCGATTCTCAGATATCCAATGCTGTTTTCTATGCCCGGTGGAGGAAGCGATGCCCCCTGCGATGTATTTCTGTTCGATGCGGCTGGAAGAGAGTTGAATAGTAGAAGTGTGGAGATGGTGCAACTTGTGTCTGTGCACTGGCAGGGCGATCGGGTGAGAATTGGGGATATGTTAGATGAATGGAAATTGCCCAAAATAGATAATATCAACATTTTGCTGTTTAGTGCTGCTTACACGGGCGATCGCGCAGCAGTCGAAAAGCTCTTGGCAAAAAATGCAGATATCCATTTCAAGACTTATTTAAACCAAACACTGTTACACGCGGCTGCTTTTGGCCCGAATCAGGCAATTGTACAGTTGTTTCTCCAAAAAGGATTGGATGTAAGGGCTCTCGACAAATCAGGACAAACGCCCCTGCACGCGGCGGCTGCTGGACGGGGTAGCGGGGCGATCGACCTTTTAATCGCCAGCGGTGCAGACATGGAGGCGATCGATCTCCCCCGTCACGATACTGGACAAACAGCACTCAACATCGCAGCAGATAGGGGCAATTCTCAAGCAATGAAAGCCTTGATCGAGCGAGGCGCCAAGGTGAATGACAGCACCTTTTTTTCTGTAATCAAGAGGTTTAAGTCTGAAAAAACGAAGCAAGAGATAATTGAATTACTGCTCGATCATCAAGCTGAAGTACCATCAGGTTTACTTTACAGCGCTGTCTCCCATCGAAATATCGAGATTGTAAAATTATTGATCGATCGCGGTGCTGATGTGAACGAACCAGATCCTTACGATAATACTACTCTGTTGATGAGAATTGTGCAATCCAATACTGGTATATCTCCGCAAGTAAAACCTGCATTAGTAAAGTTGTTTCTTGCAAAGGGTGCGGATGTAAATGCTCGAAACAAAAATGGTGAAACTGCCTTAAGTATTGCTTACAAATCATCCACTCCGGAGATTGTTAAGTTACTCCAACAGCACGGAGCTCAAAGATAAATCTGCGGTTTAAACCTATTCTCAATAAATTTTCATCTGCCCAGGCGGATTTAGGAATAAACGAGATATGAAAGTTGTATTTTGTATGCGGTAGTAAGAGGGCTAAAGCCCAACAACGTACCTCATACCTCATCTTTAATCTGCCGAGGCGAATTTAGGAGTCAACGAGGTTTCAAAGTCGTATTTTGTATGCGGCAGTCAGAGGGCTAAAGCCCAACAACGTACCTAATCTTTCTGATAACCGCTATACATTTTAGGGATTTGTATTTATATCAAATCTGGCTGTACCGCAACAAAGTCTGACGCCAATTTCAGCGCATCTTCGCGAGTCGCAATTCTCCCTTCCACCCGCGCTAATTGAATCTCCATTAACAATTGACCGATGCGCGGACTTCTGGGAATATTCAAAGATTCCATTAACTCATTGCCGCTCACTAATTGTGTGGGATGGGCGACTATATCACCGGCATCGAGATAGCGATTAATTAACAGCGCAATCTCCTCAACCGCAATTCCCACCGCCATGGCTAAAACTGCTAAAATTGGAAATACTATTCCCACGTCGCGAAACAAGAAATACTGTTCTCGTAAGGACATTTCTGCAATCGGTTGTGCTTGAAGTTGTGGCAAATATTTCAAAAGCTCGATCGCACTTTTAATCTCTGCATTGCTGTACTTCAACCGCAGCAACTCGGTTTCAGCAATTGTCGGGTCGGAATTTGCCAAAACAGCCAACTTCCCGATCGCCAACAACGGCGTTTTAATTGTATCCCGAATCGATCGCCCAAACTCTTTCCCCAACTCCGGGTAAATTGCCGCCAATTCAGCAGCACACGCGTCGATTTTTGTCAAAATATCGAAACGGTCGATCGCACTTGCAAACCAAATCGAAAATAACCCATCTTCGCAACCCTTACAAATCCAAGGAACACCGTTATTATTGCTCAACAAATAACCCAATTCTGTCCGCACCCGTTCCACCGCCACCCGACTCAACAGCGGCGCCAATTCCCGAATCGCCTGCAAAGTTTCCGGTTCGATCGCAAAACCCAACTGTGCTGCTTGGCGGTAAGCTCTTAATAACCTCAGCGGATCGTCCTCTAAATTCGATCGCGAAATCATCCGCAGCAAACCCAACCGCAAATCAGTTTGACCGTCCAAAGGATCGATGATTTCTCCGGTAAAAGGATTGCAGGCGATAGCATTACTCCGAAAATCCCGGCGCAGCAAATCCTCCTCCAGACTCCCGCCAAAAGCCTGGGCAAAATCCACCGTACCGCCCGCAAACACCACCCGCGCAATCTGTCGTTCCGCATCCAACAACACAAATCCGCCTTTCGTGCGATCGGCAATTTTTCTAGCAGTTTTCACCGCCCGTGTTAACATAACGAAATCCAAATCAAAATAGTGCGATCGGCGGCCCAGCAGCGCATCCCGCACCGCGCCGCCCACCAAATAAACAGGCGGTGTCAGCAGTTCCAAATCGAACGGCCAAGTCTCAGGAGATAACGCAGGTGGCAAATTCATCGGCATCGCAACAAAAATCTACTTTCCTTACAAACAATAAAACTCTTGCTACGCTAGATTAACAGAAAGCTCAAAATTCACCAATCTTTTTGAAATGCACAGAGGATATCAAGAATGTGTATTTGTATTAACTGCCACTATGTAGACCGCTGCTTCACCTACCACGCCGTAGAAGGACAGCACGAACAAATCCACCTCACCGAAACACCCGATTTCGACCCCGTAGAACCCACCATCAACGTCAACATCCGCCCCCGTCAAGACGAAGTAGAAATGGAATGGGATGTAGTCGGGTGTCAAAGTTTTAAGCAAGAGACCGGCAAATGGGCCAAATTGCGGCCCGGCGAACTTGTACCAACTTGAGTCAGTTGACTGTTGACAGTTGACAGTTGACTGTTGACAGTTGACAGTTGTTAGTTATTAGTTATTAGTTGTTAGTAGACCGTAGACATTTGACCTGTGGTAGGGGCGGTGCCCCCGTGCCCGCCCTCTTCGTTAACAGTTGGTATTTTTTAGTTCCAATTCCCGATGTCCGATGTCCGATGCCCGATGCCCAATTCCCAATTCCCAATTCCCAATTCCCCATTCCTAAATCTAAAATCTAAAATCTAAAATCTAAAATCCAATGTCCTATTGCTTAAACCCAACTTGTCACAATCCGCAAAACCCCGGTGATGCAGAATTGTGCCAAAGTTGCTGCTCAAAATTGTTGTTAACTAACGAACAATCGCCATCAGCATCTCGCTACCGTAGCATAAGGGCGATCGCACAAGGAGGCTTCGGCAGAACTTTCCTAGCAGTTGATGAAACCAAACCCCAGAATTTTGCACAGTGCGTCATCAAGCAATCTTTACCGCCCAACACCGCAGCCGAAAAAGCCTCTCAACTATTTCACCAAGAAGCAGCCCAGCTAGAAACCTTGGGGAAACATCCCCAAATTCCCGAATTAATCGCGCATTTTGAACAAGAGGGAAGACAATATTTAGTACAAGAATTTATAGACGGCAAAAATTTAGCTCAAGAATTAGAACAAAAAGGAGCATTCACCGAAACCCAAATTCGGCAAATCCTCAACGATTTATTGCCAGTGCTCCACTTTGTCCACAAATCCAAAGTCATTCACCGCGATATCAAGCCCGAAAATATCATTCGCCGCCGCCTATCTCCCGCCCCTTTACCCGCCTTAGAAAATTCCTATCAACCCTCTCCTTTCCAAAAAGATATCGTTTTAGTAGACTTTGGTGCAGCAAAGAAAGTAACAGCAACCGGATTGCCACAAACTGGCACAATAATCGGCAGCGCTGCTTATACAGCCCCAGAACAATTGATGGGAAAAGCCGTTTTTGCTAGCGATATCTACAGTTTGGGTGTTACTTGCATTCACTTGCTGACTCACATTCCTCCCTTCGACTTGTTCGACAGCGCCGAGGATTCTTGGGCTTGGCGAAATTATTTGAAGAGTGCTGTTAGCGACGATTTCGGCCGCATCCTCGATACGATGCTCCAAAGTGCCACAAACCGGCGCTACAATTCAGCATCCGCAGTCATCCGGCAGTTGAACCCCAAGCCGGTCTATTTAGACGCGCAGCCCGTGCTGGATGCGCCGGAAACAGGCGCAGAATCCAAGCCTGCACTGGCGCCCGCACCTGCGCTTTTCAGTCGGGAACAGCAAGCCGAAATTCAGCAAGCATTACAAGAGGCGATCGCCCCGTACAATGTTACAATCCAAATCAGTCAAGCCAAGCAAAAGCTCAATATCGTCATCAACAGAACCGAAGACAATCCCGTTTACTATCCGCACTTATCCCAAATAATTGCCACCAAACTCACCGATTTACAGTTAAACAAAGTCGCAGCCATTAAGCTGTTGGGAAGAGTCAACAATTCTCGCGTCCCCGAGTGGAAGGAAGTATTGCAAATCGATCCCAAAATTCAATTGAAAAACAAACTCCTGCGGCTGCAACACAATCAATTAGCCAAGAAAATCGCCCCAGTTGCTACCCAAGAATTTTGGCTTCCCAAGTTGAAAACTCAGGATTTCTGGCTCGATTCGCTCATGTTTGCTTTAGTTTGGTTTATATTTGGCTCTCAAATAGTCATTTTTAATTCTTGGTTCGCGCTCATAG
The DNA here is from genome assembly GCF_020883145.1 of Microcoleus sp. CAWBG27. NCBI lineage: Bacteria > Bacillati > Cyanobacteriota > Cyanophyceae > Oscillatoriales > Microcoleaceae > Microcoleus > Microcoleus sp. CAWBG27. Next base: position 23,875 of record NZ_JAHREU010000030.1, on the reverse strand, counting down.
TTGCATCCGGTTTTATGGTTGTCAAACATCAAGTTTCTCAAGACAAAGAATTTGCGAACAAGAATTTATTTGCAAGTTTAGTAGTGCTGTTTTTACTAACTGGTGGCATGGGCAATTCCAGGATTTTAAACACGGGAATATTTGGCATTTTATTGGGTTGCTTGGTTGTGGCATTGCCACTGTTTTTTGTGAAGGAAAATTATCAGTAATCGTGAATAGCAATCCCCAAGACGGAACATTAGTAAAAAAATACGGCTTAGCGTTGCACACCTCAACACCCGAACTAGGTTTAGCAATCAGCAATTTTTCCGGCGATTATCGCTGCCAAACTTGGAATTTGGGCCGCAATTTAGCAACAGATTTACACCAGCATTTAGTAGAGTTTATCACGCCACAAACTTGGGCAGATTTGGCTTTTATTGCAGTGGCAAAGGGGCCCGGAGGTTTTACGGGGACTCGCATGGGTATGGTGACAGCGCGAACTTTGGCTCAACAGTTGAATATTCCGGTTTTTACCATTTCAACTTTGGCGGCTGTTGCTTGGTTGCACCCCCAATCCAGGGCGGGTACGGGGGAGCTTTTGGAATTAGAACCCCCCCAACCCCCCCTACAATCGGGGGGGCTTTTGGAATTAGAACCCCCCCTACAATCGGGGGGGCTTTTGGAATTAGAACCCCCCCTACAATCGGGGGGGCTTTTGAGAGAAGATATTGCGCTGCAAATGCCTGCACAGCGGGGGCAATTATTTGGCGCTGTTTATGCAGTTAACAGTAATTGGGGTGTAACAGAGTTGTTTTCTGATGCAGTAATGACGGCGGAATCTTGGCAGGAAAAGTTGGCAAGTTGGGGAAGTTCCTATCAGTTGATTGAAGTTGGCAGCGAGTTGGGTTCGTCGGTTGCTGGCGTGTTGGATTTGGCTTATTTGGAGTGGCAACAAGGAAGTCGCCCGGATTGGTGGGATGCTTTGCCTTATTACGGGCAACATCCCGTACAGGGGCAATGAATATTGGGAATAGGGCATTGGGAATAGGGCATTGGGCATTATTTCGTTTCAGTTAAATCAACTTGTAGAGTGCGTTTTTTTTCGGACTATGCCCGATGCCCTCTTTGCCCGATGCCCGTAAATGATTTATAAGCAATTAGGCAGACTTGATATCATTGTTTATTTCAGGGCGATACAAAGTTCGAGGCAAAATGTTAATGTCAGCGGATCTGGGTTTTCGGTTCGCAATTGGTCGATTTCATCGGGATTGCAGCCGCGAGATTCCATAAAAGCGAGCATCCAGCTAGTTAGTGTATCAATATCAATATATTTTGCTCCGAGACATTCGGGACAAGTTTCTCCGTTGACAGTACCTGTGCCTTCGCACTCAGGGCAATCCCAGTGGGTGTTTATCGGATTGGATTCGATTAGGCTGTTGCTCATTTTAGGCAAAAGTTCGATCGCACTACTCGTTCAGTTTAGCAATTCCGGCAAAATGTCGATCGCCCTCACTTCTTCCTACCTTTACACCAAGCGGGCTAAAGACTAAGATCGAAGCAAATACAAAAGGGGTATTTATGTTCGATCGCGCTCAATTGATTTTAGCTGGAATGTCGCCCAATAATATGGTGGCTTTTATACTGCAAGGAGAGTGGAAATGATATAATAGTTAAAGGTTCTCAGAGGTAAAATCCATGAAAATTACTCTCAAGCCCGATCAGGAAAAGTTCATAGAAGCACAAGTTACAAGTGGCAGATATCCTTCAGCGGAGGAGGTAATCGCAGCGGCATTAGAACTATTAGCCGAAAACAGCGAGACAAAAAAAAGCAATAGCTATCAAAAATGGGTTGAAGAAACTCGCCCCAAAGTAGCAACAGGGATAGCTCAACTCGATCGCGGCGAAGGGATTGATGGAGAAATAGTCATCGCAAAATTGCAGGAAAAATTTCGCAAAATGCGGGAGAATCAAATATGAGTCGCTACATTGTTTCTCCAGAAGCTAGTCGCGATTTAGATGAAATTTCTGATTACTTTGCAGCTACCAATATTGAAGCCGGAGAAAAGTTTGTTGGGGAGTTCAATCGAAAGTGTCGCAATTTAATTAACTTTCCTAATATGGGTCGTAGTTACGAGGAACTAGCTGCTTCTGTGCGGGGGCTTCCTCTCATGGGTTACATTATTCTTTATCGGGCGATAGACGGTGGAATTGAAATTATCAGGGTGGTGAGGGGAGAACGGGATTTACCATCGCTATTTTCTGATGAGGATGAGTGACACAATGATTCGATCGCACTACAAGCTCAGTTTAGCAATTTAAGAAAAATGCCGATCGCCCTCACTTCTTCCTACCTTTACACCAAGCGAGCTAAAGATTAAGATAGAAGTAAATACAAAGGGGGTTGTTATGTTCGATCGCGCTCAATTGATTTTAGCTGGAATGTCGATCGCGCTTTCGCTTCACTTAAGTCAGCCAGCAGCAGCGATACCCGTTGGCAAAGTCGAACAAACAGCACAGATTGCCAGTAGCGAAGCTGCTGAAACAGCATTAAAAGAAGGAATGCGACTGTACCAGCAAGGAACATTAGAATCGAAAAAAAGTGCGATCGCCCAGTTTGAAATAGCATTAAAATTGTTTCGGGAAGCGGGCGATCGTTCTGGAGAAGCTGTTACCCTCAGCAACATCGGTTTAGTTTACTCAGATTTAGGGGAACCGCAAAAAGCTTTAGAATATTACGATCGCTCCCTGCCCTTAAGTCGTGCCGTTGGCGATCGAGCGCAGGAAGCTGTTACCCTCAACAACATCGGTTTAGCTTACTCAAATTTGGGAGAACCACAAAAAGCTTTAGCAGCTTATAACCAATCCCTGCCTCTGAGTCGTGGCGTTGGCGATCGCTTTCAGGAAGCTATTACCCTCAACAACATCGGTGTAGTTTACTCAAACTTGGGAGAACAACAAAAAGCTTTAGAATATTACGATCGATCGCTTCCCCTGAGTCAAGCCACCGGCAATCGATTGCAAGAATCTAATACCCTCAACAACATTGGTTTAGTTTACTCAAAGTTGGGAGAACAACAAAAAGCTTTAGCAGCTTATAACCTATCTCTGCCCTTAAGTCGGGAAATCGGCAATCGCTTTCAGGAAGCTATTATCCTCAGCAACATCGGTTTAGCTTACTCAAATTTGGGAGAACCACAAAAAGCTTTAGCAGCTTATAATCAATCCCTATTTTTGAGTCAGGCCGTCGGCAATCGAGGGCAGGAAGCTATTACCCTAAATAACATCGGTTTAGTTTACTCAAATTTGGGAGAACCACAAAAAGCTTTAGCAGCTTATAACCAATCCCTACCTCTGAGTCGGGCTGTTGGCGATCGCTCGCAGGAAGCTATTACCCTCAACAACATCGGTTTACTTTCCTCAAATTTGGGAGAACCACAAAAAGCTTTAGCAGCTTATAACCAATCCCTACCTCTGAGTCGGGCCGTCGGCAATCGCTTTCAGGAAGCTATTACCCTCAACAATATTGGTGTAGTTTACTTACAATTAGAAGAACAACAGAAAGCACTAAAATATTACAGTCAGTCGCTTCTCCTGCGTCGGGCAGTAGGCGATCGCTCTGGAGAAGCTCTCACCCTTTACAGTATAGCTTTTCTCAAACGGACTCTCGGAAATCTTCCCGAAGCCATCAATAACATGGAATCTTCTATCCAAATAATCGAAAATCTCCGCACCAAAATTACCAGCCCAGAACTTCGCACCTCATACTTTGCCACAGTACAAAACTACTACGAATTCTACATCGATTTGTTAATGCAACTGCATAAAACTAATCCTAAATTCGGTTACGATACCAAAGCCCTAGAAGCCAGTGAACGTTCGAGGGCCCGCAGCCTCCTAGAACTCCTCCAAGAAAGTAATGCCAACATTCGCGAAGGCATTTCTCCCGATTTATTGCAACAAGAAAAGAGTTTGCAACAGCAATTAGACGCCACAGAAAAACGGCGCATCGAATTAATCAGCAGCCCCAATCCCAATGCAGATTTAGTTGAAGCGACCGACAAAAAACGCATGGAATTACTGCAACAATACCAGCAAAATCAAACTCAAATTCGCAGCACCAGTCCCCGCTATGCTTCCCTCACTCAACCCCAACCTTTAACGCTGCCAGAAATTCAGAAACAGATTCTCGATGAAAATACGATTTTATTGCAGTATTCCCTCGGCGAATACCGCAGTTATTTGTGGGTTGTGACAGCTACTGGAATCACCAGCTACGAACTTCCCAAACGCGCCGATATTGAAACAGCAGCCCGGAATTTCCGAAACACTGTAACTGACGGCCGTTACAGAGAGATACCGAAAAGAGTTGCCGAGGCAAGTGCAGCTTTGAGTGAGTTAATTTTACAGCCAGCCGCAGCCCAGTTAGGACAAAAACGCCTATTAATTGTTCCTGACGGCGTGCTGCACTATACTCCTTTTGCAGCTTTATCACTGACACAGGCAGCAGGACAAAATGCTAGTAACTTATTAATTGCCCAACATGAAATTATTACCTTGCCTTCCGCATCAACTCTCGGTATTCTCCGGCAAAATTACGCGGACAGAAAACAGCCAAGTCGAACTTTAGCAATTTTAGCCGATCCGGTTTTCACTCTCGATGATGAACGAGTCAAAGGTAAAGTTACTCAAGCAACGACCGAAAAGTTAGAATCAAATAATCTCGGTTTAAATCGATCCAGCCGCGCTTCCAATCTAGCATGGCCGCCCACACGCCTGCCTTTTACGCGCAAAGAAGCTGACATAATATTAAGTTTAGTACCTTCAGTTGCTAGAACTCAACAATTTGATTTTGCAGCCAGTCGCACTACCGCTACCGATCGCAGTTTAGCCAATTATCAAATCGTTCACTTCGCCACCCACGGCATCGCCAATAGCAAAAATCCCGAACTGTCAGGAATTATGATGTCGATGGTGGATGACAAGGGCAATCTTGTAAATGGCTTCTTGCGACTGAATGATATTTTCAACTTGAAACTGGCAGCAAATTTAGTCGTTTTAAGTGCTTGTCAGACAGGATTGGGGCAGAACATTCAAGGTGAGGGAATGGTGGGATTGACAAGGGGTTTCATGTATGCGGGGGCGCAGCGGGTAGCGGTGAGTTTGTGGAATGTGGACGATGAAGGAACTTCTTTATTGATGCAAAAATTTTATCAGAAAATGCTGCTACAAAAGTTACCACCTGCCGCAGCTTTGAGGGCGGCGCAGATGGAAATGATGCAGCAGGAAAAATGGAACTCTCCCTATTATTGGGCCGCTTTTACTCTTCAGGGTGAGTGGAAATGAAGTAATTGGAGATTTGAGATTGTAGGTGTGTTATGAACTTGTTAAGTTTAGCTGGAATGTCGATCGCGCCTACAATATGACTTTTATGAGTTCAAAGTTGTGAAATTTATGAATAGACTTTAAGTTCAGCCTGCCCTACAATGACGATCGAGTGGTGCGATCAGGTAAATCAACCGCATCAAAAACTATTATTGGGTTGCGACTTATGGAAAATCGACTGACTGAAACTCAACTAACGCAAGTAGTAGCTGAAGTAGAACGCCTTTCTAACCTCCAAAAAGCTCAACTTGACTCAGCAGAAGTCAAAGAAATTTTGCAGGAATTGAATCTACCTCCAGAGTTGCTAGATGAAGCTTTAATTCAGTTGCAGCGCCGGAAAGCATTGGCCCGACAGCAGCAGCTAAATCGCTTAATTGCCGGAGGATTGGCGATAGTGGCAGTAGGGGCGATCGCAATTACCGGATTTTACATCCAACAAAGTCAACAAGCCCTCGATCGCATTTCGGTGCAACAAAACCGCATAACTTCCGTGCAGGATGATGGCGGCAATTTGACTGTTATTTCCCGCCAAAACAATCCCGAAATCTTTTACCGTACTACATTAAAAGATGCACCATTAGGCAAAAAACTATCGATATCCTGCGATTGGATCGATCCTAGTGGTCAAGTTGTCAAACAAAACCGCTATCAAACTCGCGAAATCGACAAACCCATCTGGAATACTCAATGCCGCCACCAAATTGGTACTGCTGCTGCTACCGGAAATTGGCAAGTTAAAATGTTTCTTGAAAATCGTGCGATCGGCAGTAAATCCTTTCAAGTCAAATAATCATACATAACACAAACTCTCTTCTTTCTCCCACTCTGCGTTCTCTGCGCTCTCTGCGGTTAATAAAAAGAATTAATTCCCATAGTATCTTTTTTATGACAACCACCAAACCGCGTCAATTTGTCGGATACTGGGGCTGCGACTCTCGCCAGAAATTAGAAGCACTGCTAGCTAAAATTATCAACCAGTCTGGGAGACAAATTTCTGTTCCAAAAGTTGAGAATTTCTCCAATTTTACCACAGTAAATAGCCCAAATTCCCCGATCTGGAATGTTGCCAGTAGCGAATGCGATCGCCCGCCAGACTTGCCAACCCAAAAAAGCGCTAAAACTTGGCAGATCTCTGCCCTCTCAGCATCTGGGCTATCGACTTATCCATCAGCCAACGGTTTGCTGTTACCCGATGCCTGGGCAAACGTCCGCGAAAATTGCCTAATTTTGGGACGAGAACCCTTTGGGCGAGTAACACTTTACTGGACGCAAATCGAGCAGAGTATTTGGTTCTCATCGAATATACAACTATTATTAAATATTTGCAAAAAACCAGATATTAGCATTCCTGGCTTGTACGGGTATAGCTGTTTTTCCTACGTTCCAACTCCCTTAACTCCCGTAGAAAATGTGTTCGCAGTTCCCGCCGGAACCGAATTGACATGGGAGTGCGATCGAGATAGCGGTCTCATTCTTGAAGCCAACTCAAAACGTTTGTTAGAATGGCGAGAAAGTTCAGAAGAAATACAAGACGAAGTAGAAGCAATAACACAATTGCAAAGCTTACTTAAAGATGCCGTTGAACGTCAAATTTCGGACATCAATAGCAATGAAACAGTCGGAGTATTTCTATCAGGCGGTTTAGATTCTTCCATTGTCGCAGCATTATTAATCAAAGCCGGAGTCAAAGTCCGCGCTTATACTCTCGACTTCGGCGAGGCCGGAATTCCCGAATATCCTTGGGCTCAACAAGTTGCTTACTTTCTGAACATTCCCTTAGTCAAGGTAGATGCGAGCCCGCGCCGGATTAAACAAGCCTTGCATTCTGCGGTGAAAGCTTTAGATTTGCCCTTTGGTGACGGAGTTACAGTCCCGCTGTACCTGTTAAATGAGGCTGCAAGTCAAGAATGTGCGATCGTCTTCAACGGCGAAGGTGGCGATCAGTTATTTGCGGGCTGGACGAATAAACCTCTGATTGCAGCGGCTGTTTATCAAGCAGCAAATCCCGCCGGAGACCAAACTTTTGCCTTGCAATACTTGCGAACTTTTCACCGTCTGTCGGGATACGAATCTAAAGTTTATCAGCCGGAATTTTACACGGAAATTCTGAATGTGCAGCCTCAAGATTGGCTGTTAGAGGCTCTTAATCCTTCTGTGGGCGCGTCTTTGCTGCACCGCCTCCGCCGCGCGGGTTTGATGCTGAAAGGCGCGCAGAACATCCATCCGCGGGCTGCTAATTTGGCTTTGGCTTTTGGTCTAAAAGTACGATCGCCCTTTTGCGATTTTGCCCTCACAGACTGGACATTTCAACTGTCGGGAGAACTGTGTTTGCGAGGTGCTTGCGAGAAATACATCCTCAAACGGGCGGTAGAACATTGGCTACCTGCGGACATAGTGTGGCGGGAAAAGCGCGGTATGGGCGTGCCCTTAACTTCGTGGTGTTTTAACGAATTTTGGCATGACATGGGCGATTGGTTGAATCCTGCCGTGTTACTGTCAGAGAAACACTGGAAACCAGATTTAGCGGCTCAAATTATGTCCGGCAAATTCGCAGCCGGAATTCAAGGCAGACGCATTGGCGAAATGATTTGGCTGTTGGTGATGTGGCAAAATTGGCGATCGCAAATTTTAGGTGAGGATGTGAAAAATAAATCTTGGAATCATCCGTTTTGGTTGCCTCGACAGGTTTGGAATTACCGCCAGCGGTGGCAAGAATAAAAGCAACATTTTTTGTGAATCCTTCCTCTTCTCTTACTTCGCGTTCTTTGCGTCTTCGCGGTTCGTTAAAAAAATCTTATTTGCAACTCAAATCAAACAAATATATGCCAACAATTACCGATCGCAAATCAATCACCACAGCACCTCCTTTGACTCTTTCCCTAGCCCAAGAGCTATTAGCTACCTACGGTTCGCCACTTTACGTTTATCAAAGCGACATTTTGCGCCGGACTATCACCCGCATTACTAACGCAATTTCCTATCCGCGAACTCAATTTTGCTTCGCCAGTGTTACCAACGGTAGCATCGCATTGCTGCAAATCTTTCGGGATAGCGGGTGGGGATTGCACGCCAATACACCGGGAGATATTTATTTAGGAATTAAGGCAGGTTTTGCACCCCAAAATATTGTTTACAGCGGCAGTAATCTGCACCGAGATGAGATGGAACAAGTTCTCAAATGGGGTGTCAAAACTCTGAATTTCGACAGTCTCGCTCAATTGCAGTTGTGCTGTGAAGTGTACCAATCTCTCAGGGAAAGCCAGCAGGCTTTAGAACCGCCCAGTCTGGGTTTGAGGCTGAATTTGCCCGAATTAACGGGGGAAAGTCGCATTGGAGTGCGATCGCCCGAATTTCCCGCAGCAATTGCGATCGCCAAAACAGCCGGATTAAAGCTAAGTGGCTTGCATTTTTATCGCGGTACCGGCACTAATTCTACCGCAGCCTTTACTCAAGTAATTGATACCATAATTGCCGCAGCCCAGCAATTGCCAGATTGGGAATATCTCGACTTTGGTGGCGGCTTTGGCTATCCTTACCACAGCGGGGGTACAGCCTTTGACTGGGAACTATTTGGGGCAGAATTGACCAGCAGAATTTGTCAATTAGACCGCGCAATTGACTTAATAATTGAACCAGGGCGATCGGTTGTAGCAGGATGTGCTACTTTGCTCGCTCAAGTTGTTTCCACAAAATGGCAAGAAGCCAAACAAATTGTCGGTGTAGATACGACTGTTGCTAATCTTTCAGTACCATCGGTTCATGGTGGTTATCGAGAAATTTGTACCTGGAATTGTCGGGATGCTCTACATTTTACTGATGTTTGTGGCAATACGACTTATTCGCGGGATTATTTGGGGAAAAACTGTCAACTTCCGGCTTTGGTAATTGGCGAAATCCTTGGTATTTTAGACGTAGGAGCTTACGGCTATGCAATGTCGTCGCACTTTTTGCACCGCCCCAGACCTGCGGAAGTGCTGTTAGAAAATAGCCAACATCGCCTGATTCGCCAAAGGGAAGATTACAGCATTTTGCTAGCAAATCAAGTTTTTTGAATCATCACTAGGAGATTTTTATGAAGTGCATTAACTGCCAAATTGATAATAAGTTAAAAGATCGCACGGCTAATAGAGGTCGCTGTCTACGATGCAGCCATCAGTTTGCTTTTGAACCGACGGCTATGACTGGTGTCAAAATAACTGACCCGATGTTTGCCAGGGCGATCGCAGATATTTCGGTTAACGACACGCTGTTCTTTACCCCTAAGCAGTTATTTTACCTTTTAGATAGGCGATCGAAACCAAAAATTTCTAATTTTTTATTAACAGTCCCAGGATACCTATTGCTTAATTTCTGTTTGGGTATCTTTGGTTTTATCTTCACAGCAAGTTTTCTTTCTGAAGGAAGTATAGTTTGGATTGCGGTCGTGTTTGTAATCAATAGTTTATTGATTAAAGCAACTTTTACTGCTAGCCGTTCTAGCAAGTATCCGTACCAACAACGACAGAAATTTGCAAAGACTTTGCAAGTTTGGGGAGGAATAGTTCTGGTGTTCGGAATCGGTTTTAATCTGTTATCAAGTTCCTTTCCGTTATTTTTAGCTAGCTCTATTCTCGGACTAGCTTCTATCTATTTGAGTGGTCTAGAAATTGACAATAAACCTGCAAATAGTCAAAAGTTTACGATTGACTCAAATCAGTTTCAAGGCTGGATGAATACTTGGACAAAAATTAACTCTCTGGCTAAAGTGCTGCCATCTCCCCGCGAGACAAATGAAAATGTCGCCGTTAGTCCCGATGTCAGCGCTTACAGTTTTGACAGATTAGTTGTGTGCGATCGCCCGGAAATTGCCCAATTTTTAATCGCCAACAATTTTCACTTTGAAAACAACTGTGCAGTCCTCAGTATAACTGGATATCCCCAAAGTATCTTCGACATAACTATGCAAATGCTGCGCCGAAATCCCGAATTAAAAGTCTACGCTTTGCACGATTGCACTCCCAAAGGAATTGGTTTGGTTGACCGCTTGCGTACCAGTCCTAATTGGTTCCCAGATAACAGCGCGATAATTATTGATATCGGACTGCTACCCCGGCAAATTATGGCGGCTGGTGATAATATGTTTGTTTTAAGTTCTGAGCAAAATGCACGAGATGCTAGACAATTATCAGCTCAAATCCGCCAAGATTTATCCGCTGAGGAATTGCAGTGGTTGGAATTAGGTAATTATGTAGAATTGGAATCGTTTAGTCCTCAGAAACTGATTCAAATCTTGAATCGAGGAATTGCCGGTAGTCGAGATTTAGGTGGCGATGACAGCAGTTTGATTCTGCTAGGCGGTACGGATAGTTCTATCTATGTTGTTGATAGTTTTGGTTGAGGTTTTTATACCATATCCCCGCTCATTCAATATCGCAACTAAATAGGTTCGTAGTGAGGACTTTAGTCCTTCCTCATCAAATTCAGAGGGAGCATCTCAGTTTTGATTTTATAGTGCTGTCCCCGAAGAGCGAGCTATCCAACACTCGCTCTTCGGGGACGATCGCACTGTAAAGAAATTGCTTTTTTCCAAAAGTGAGATGCTCGCAATTCTGAGGACTGAAGTCCTCACTACAAACGTTATTTGATATTACTTATTACCTTGCAGCCAAAGTTCCAAACTCACCAACAACCACAACTTAACACCATAACGCCCCCAGGTATCTCCTTCATAATCTAACCATTGACGTATCAAAGATTGATTGAAATAAGGAGCGATCGCAGCTTTTTTTGACAGCAACAAACCCTTAGCTTCTCGTTGCCAAAACTTCTTAAATCCCAACTGCACCGGAACCAACATTCCGCTTTTTGGTCTGTCTAAAATTTGAGGGGGTAAAAGGTCGGCAACAGCTTGTTTGAGCACAGCTTTCTCCACAACCCCGGATAGTTTGTACTCAGGCGGAATCGTCATACTCAAATCCACGATTCGCTGATCAAACAAAGGCGATCGCCCGTGCAAGCCCGCAGCTTGAGTCAAATTGTTCACTTTGGTCAAAATCTGGTCTGCTCCCTTAAACTTGATATTTAACGCCATTAATCGATTCAGATAATTGCCGCTAGCATTCAAATCCGCACTAAATACCGAAGGTTCTGCTTGCATCGCTGCCCAAATTTCCGGTTTTAAAAGTTGAGGTAAATCCGCCGCGCACTTTTGAAATGAAAGCAAATATGCTGGCAGTGCATCCAAATTAGTGACAGAATTGTACAAGCTGTTCATTAACATTGGTTGATTTTTCGGGCCACCAAAACAAGGATCGCCACCTTCGCCGTTCAGAATTACTTCGACGGATTCCCGCGCCATTCTTCCTAATAGCAAGTTTGGCACTGTCAGCGGGTCGCCGATCGGATCGTCTAAGTAACCCATAGTTTCTGGCAACTTTTCCCACATATCCCGAAAGCTAATTTCTAAAATGTGGTGTTCAGTTTGGCAGTGTTCGGCGACTAAACTGGAAAATTCTAATTCGTTGGCGCATTCTTCGCCAAAATGAATTGAGTAACTGTGAATTGGCCGATCGCAAAATTGAGCAGCTAAAGCCGCGATGCAGCTAGAGTCTAACCCGCCGGAAAGAAAGACGCCTACAGGTTGATTTGCTGGCAAATATTCCCGGACAATTTCGTCTAAAATAGTTCGCAATCTCGCGCCGTGCCATTCTAAAGATTGTTCCGCCTCGACAACTTGTTCTCGCAGTTCCCAGTATGCCGAAATTGTCTCGTCAGGGAAGCTTAAAATGCTTCCTGGACGCAGTTCTCGGACTTGCTGCCACAGGGTACGATCGCCCGGAACGAACGAACAGCAGAGGTAATCTCGCAGGGCTGTGAGGTCGATCGCCCTTGAGTGGTATTTTGCGATCGCCCGCAGTTGAGGCGCAATCCAGCGAGTCGCGCCAACATTAGTGTAGTAGAGAGTGCGCGCGCCCGTGCGATCGCGCGCCAGCCGCAAAACCTGCGATTCTCTGTCCCAAACCGCAAACGCAAACATACCCGCCAGCAGCGGCAAGCATTCAGGGCCCCAGCGTTCCCACAGTTGAGCCACCAATTGGCGATCGCACCCCTGCCAACTACTCGCAGAAATGCCCAATTTTTCCAGCAATTGCGATCGATTGCTGAGCCAAATATCGCCAACAATCACAAATTTTTCAGAGGGACTGAGAATTAGCTGAACGCTTGGGTTAGAGCAAATAATCGCAATTTGACCATCTCGCCACGCTGCATCATCTGCGATCGCATCTATTTTCCCCCAAGCTATCCGCCAACTTGAGGCAAATTCAACCAGAGGACTTGGAGGAACTGAAATTTTTTGTTTTTGGCTACTCTTGTAATTCAGTAATGATTTTATATTGTTCATTCTGGCAAGCTTAATATTATTTAGAATAATATCAAGCTTAACAGAAACATACACCCTGCGATCGCTTTATTTCTTAGGATCGCGAATTAAATAATTTACACAAGCTGGTGGGATGGGCATCCCGCCCGTCTATAAATAACGGGCGGGACGCCCATCCCACAATAATGAAAATTGTAAGTTATTTAATTCTCATTCCTTAGTCGGCGTCTGGCGGACATCGTTTGTATAGGCGCGAATGACCTTCGCCGACCAACTCGCCGCCGAGTTAGTCGGCGGCGAAACAGATTTATCGCCCGCCAGCTAAAACCGATCGCAATTTGCGATCGCGCTGGGATTTATCCCTAAGTTCAGGAGTTGCCATCCGCAACACAAAATCGAGCAGCCAAGGCGCAATTCTGTGACACCAAACTGCTAAATGACTTTGATATCCTACCAAGATTTCCGGCGCATCTTTGTGCAATCCCTCCACCAGTGCGAGGGCAACTTTTTCGGGAGTTGTGGGCACTACCCACCGGAATTGCTCTAAGTCTCGCACCATGTCGGTATCTGTTAGAGATGGGAGCAAAGCAGTTACCCGAACATTATACCCTGCTAACTCGCTGCGTAAAGCTTGGGTGAATCCCAAAATGGCAAATTTAGTAGCAGAATAAGTTGCCATTGTCGGAGCCGCAATTTTACCCATCAAGCTCGAAACATTGACGATTGTTCCGTCTTTTTGGGCAGCCATTCGCCTCGCTATTAACCGGGTGATTGTGTAGGTTCCGAGCAAATTCAAGGCAATTTCTTCCTGAATTAATGGGAGTGGCGATCGCAAGAATGATGCTTGGTGCGCGACGCCGGCACAGTTGACTAGCAGGTGAATTGGGCCGTTATCTCGCCAAGCTTGGGCGATCGCAATATTCACCGCCACTGACTGAGTTAAATCTAAAGCTAATGGCACTACTTCTACACCAAAAACATCGATTTCCTCTGCCAATTCAATTAATTGCTGGCGGTTGCGCGCCACAATCAACAAACGTTTGATGCCTTGTTTGGCTAATTCAAGAGCGATCGATCGCCCAATTCCACGTGAAGCCCCTGTAACAAGAGCTGTTTTTCCTTGAAGCTGCATAATAGATTAAACCTTCTGATTTTGATGCTTGCTGCGGCACGGAGTTAGGAGTTGTGAGTTATGAATTATCAGTTATGAGTTGAATGTTTTCGCGGTAACAACTCAGAATAGATAATTGTGGTAAAGGCTATCTAGTTTAGATATACCTAATTTATTTGTGGAGTTAACTCAAAACTCAAACCTTTTGAATCGTGGACGTGCGCGCAAGCTGAACTAAACTTTAAGTTGCCAGAAATCTGTCAGAAATCTGGTCGTTCAACCTCATTCAAGCAGACAAGCCTGACATGAGAAAACCTAGTCGAAAATCATTGCCAAGCGGGCTTTATTACCGCTTTTTCTTCAGTCTGCGGAGGCAGACTTTGCTTGTGTAGGTGCGAATTTATTCGCCGAGTTATCTTCAGTCTGCGGAGGCAGACTTTGCCTGTGCAGCCGCGAATTTATTCGCCGGATTGGTTATCCTTCTTCAGTCTGCGGAGGCAGACTTTGCCTGTGCAGCCGCGAATTTATTCGCCGGATTGGTTATCCTTCTTCAGTCTGCGGAGGCAGACTTTGCTTGTGTAGCCGCGAATTCATTCGCCGAGTTATCTTCAGTCTGCGGAGGCAGACTTTGCTTGTGTAGCCGCGAATTCATTCGCCGAGTTATCTTCAGTCTGCGGAGGCAGACTTTGCTTGTGTAGCCGCGAATTTATTCGCCGGATTGGTTATCCTTCTTCAGTCTGCGGAGGCAGATTTTGCTTGTGTAGCCGCGAATTTATTCGCCGGGAATATTCACCGGGGTTTTATTACCCCTTTTTCTTCAGTCTGCGGAGGCAGACTTTGCCTGTGTAGGCGCGAATTTATTCGCCGAGGATATTCGCCGGGGATTCGTCGAAATTTGCACAGGATATATGAGCAATATAGAGCATAAATTCCACACCTCCTAGATATGAGAATTTCCTATCTACACACACGTTAACAACTCCACCTCAAAGCTGCAACAATTTTTAATAAATCTTCCGCAACACTTCTTTACAATCTTCTCAGACGGCCGATTTCCAAGTACCGTGAAAGCCCAAAGGTATGACACCGGGCAATTCTAGCTGACAAACAGGCGGGCGGGAAAGTCCGTCGCCCTCATATATCCACACTTCGCTGCTATCAGAATTGCCGTCGTAAATAACTGTCAAAATCCAACCTTTCTCCGAGGAAATATCTGGAACGTAGATGGGTTCTGCGGGATAGCGATTTTCGCCGCAGTCGGCAATTGTGAGATTGCGGGTTTTTGTGTCCAAACGGGCGATCGCGCCATAACGTTCCGGTACAATATTCACATCAGGTCTATACATTGCCAGATAAATATACCGCGAGTCTTGCCCAATTTCTGAAGCAGGTACAATCGGAAACTCGCAAGGTTTATCCAACAATTCTTCTATTCCTGTCACTTTTGCCGTTAGAGGATTGAGATGTACTCGGCAAAGAATACCCTCTGCATCGGTGTGAGTTTCACCAGTCGCTACTTCTTTCAGTCGCTGATTAGTTGTAAAATCAGCAAAGCGCACAAAATCAACGGCAACCTCACCATCTTCTTTGACAAAGCCGTTAGCAAAATGCCACTGAAACCAAGGATCTGTTTTGCCGCGACTAACTAAAGATAGAGTTTCTGAATCGACAACTAATATTTCTGTTCCCAACTCCGGCTTCCACTCAAATGATTCACCATAACTGCTAATTCCAGCTAACACAGGTAAAAAATTGAGTCGCACTGGTGGCACAAAAAATATTAAATACTTCCCAGCCAAAACAAAGTCATGAATCAGTGGAAGTCCATTTAAAGCAATAGTTGCTTTTTGGACGACTTTACCTGTAGAATTACTTTTATAAAGATTCAAATTAGTAGTAGCACCAGGGACAACTCCAAAATTATAAATATTACCACTAATCGGGTCACGTTTGCAGTGAGCCGAATAGCTAAATTCTCCTGCTAAATTTCCTAAGTTGTCTGTACCAATAGTTTCTAGGGTTTGTAAATCAAGGCTATGAGGCGGCCCACCTTCCCACAATGCCAAAAGGCGATCGGGCAAAGCTAAAACAGAAGTATTCGCAGCATTTTTAACAGTTTTAGTCCACCGCAACCACACCGGGCCCGGCGCTGTCATGCCGTAATTACTGTAGAGAAATCGATCGGCTTTTGCTTCAGCTAGATATCCCGCTGTTTGCACGTAGCGATAGACAGCCATAGCACCAACATCAGTAAAATGTACTGCCAAAATTGCACCGTCGCCGTCAAACCAGTGTCCCGCAGCAACACCGCCACGTTCCAAACGTGCGGGCCCGTTGCGGTAGAGAGTGCCGCGCAATCCGTCGGGAATTTTACCAGTTTTAACCGATAGCTGAGTCAGCGGAAACTCGGCCGCAGGACGGGCTAAAGATTTGGCCCAGGATTTTTTAGCTGAGATTTTACTGTCTGTTTTCATGAAATAATCGCAAAATAAAACTAAGCTACTATATAGCGGTTATCAGAAAGATGAGGTACGTTGTTGGGCTTTAGCCCTCTGAGTTTACTGGTTTTGCAAACTGTCTGTTATACCTCATCTTTTTGAGAAAGGCTATACACCTTATTATAGAGTAATATAGCAATAATTAATACGGTTTGGACGTTTTCAATGGCGACTCAAACCATTAATTTTCTTCCTTCTTCCTTCTTCCTTCTTCCTTCTTCCTTCTTCCATAGCACAAATTACCTAACAGTTATGACTTTCGCCCGCCGCTACCTGCTCAGAACTTTTGGGCTGACTGCTATTGGTACTCAGCTTTTACCCGTCGCCCAAACCAACCTATTGTCGAAAAGTGCGATCGAGCCGCGCCGCCTCAAAGTCGGCGATACAGTAGCCTTAATCAATCCTGCCGCTTTCAACTACGAAAAAGAAGTGCAGCAATTTTTCAAAGTGCTGGATAACCTAGGTTTAAAAGTTAAACTAGGAGAGCATTTTTACGATCGCTACGGTTACTTAGCAGGCAAAGATGCCGATCGCGCCGCCGATGTCAACGCAGCCTTTGCCGACGACTCAGTGCAAGCTATTTTTACCGGGATGGGCGGCTGGGGCTGCGGTCGCATCTTGCCCCTCCTGGATTACAATATAATCCGCAACAATCCCAAAATTATTATGGGATTCAGCGATATTACTGCCCTATTATTGGCAATTCATGCTAAAACTAATATAGTTACTTTTCACGGCCCTTTAGGCGTTTCAAGTTGGAGTCCCTTTACAGTAGATTACGTCAAAAAAGTTTTGTTTGACGGAGGTTCTGTGACCATGCAAAACTCCAAAAGTATGCCTATAGAAACCATCCGGCGCGGCACAGCTAGGGGAAAACTCATCGGGGGCAATTTATCGGTAATCTCAACACTAATCGGTTCAGCTTATTTGCCGGATTGGGAAAACAGTATTTTGTTTGTCGAGGAAGTTAGCGAAGAGGTTTATCGTATCGATCGAATGTTGACGCACCTCCAATTAGCAGGCATTCTCGATAAAATATCCGGTTTTGTTTTCGGACAGTGTACCAAGTGCGAGGCCGAAAAGCCGCAAGAGTCCCTCACCTTGTCTCAAGTCTTGACGGATCGCATCCGCCCCTTGAACATTCCCGCGTGGTACGGTTCGATGGTGGGACACATTCGGGATAAGTTCACTTTGCCGATCGGCAAAGAAGTCGAAATCGACGCAACTGCTGGTACAATCAAATTATTATCATCAGCCGTAAATTAAATATTGAACCATTCTCAATATTCTTAAGGTACGTAGTTGCGCTTCAGCGCTCTTGATAATATAAGCGTATAGCGCTGAAGCGCAACTACGTACCTAATTACGTTTAACGTTAAGTCATCGCCAATGGGCAGATCGCGAGCAACCATTCAAATACACAATCATAAATACCGTGAATAAAATTCCACAATTCATTAAATTATTAACAGCAATCATCCTGACAATAGTTTGCGTGTTTCCGCTCAATATCGGGGCAGCAGCAGCAAATAAAATCGCCAACCAAGATACAATTTATCAGCAGCGAACAATCCACAACCCCGACGGCACAGGCAAATTTTACATGGGTCGAGAAATTGCCCAAGTCATGGGATATCAAGGGGCTAGTTGGCTGGAAAGACCATCTCGCGGCATGGAAGAAAAATCAGCTCGATTAGTCAACAATCTCGATTTAAAACCAACAGACATTGTAGCAGACATTGGAGCCGGAACCGGATATTTTAGCTTTCGCATCGCCCCCCTAGTTCCCGAAGGAAAAGTTTTCGCCGTTGACGTACAGCCGGAAATGCTCAACTTTATTGAATTGAACAAACAAGAAAAAAATATTGCTAACGTTGAGCCAGTTTTGGGAAGTATCGACAATCCGAATTTGCCGGAAAACAGCGTCGATTTAGTTGTTATGGTGGATGCCTATCACGAATTCGCATATCCCAGAGAAATGATGCAAGGAATTGTCAAAGCACTCAAACCGGGAGGCCGCACGGTATCGATCGAGTATCGGGGCGAAAATCCGCTGATTCCCATTAAAGGTTTGCACAAAATGACGCAGCAGCAGGTTAAAAAAGAAATGGCCGCCGTCGGTTTAGTATGGAAAGAGACAAAAGATATGTTACCCCAGCAGCATTTAATGGTGTTTGAAAAACAATCTCAGATTTAGTAGCAAAGAAAACAAATTTGTTACCATTTTTTCTGATTTTTGTCAAGGGACCTAAGCCGTATTAATCCGAACAAGCGATCGCCCACAAATACTAAGCCTTAAGTAAGCCTTAAGATAGGCATTGTGTTCAAAATGTCAATCTACAATTAAAAATTGACAACCCAGAGGCGCTTCCCTAATTATTCCAGCGAAGAAGTGTCGCTACTAAAAGGTACCAGCGTCAGGAACTCATGGCTAAGTGCCATTGAGCTTGTAAGAAATTGCAAGCTGTTCTGACCAGACCCCTTGTAAAAGGAGCCGTTATTTAGGTCACGATACCGGAGAATGCGACGCCAGTTTTGGGCTCTGTCATCTGCAATTAAACAGTTTGAAAGTCACGCTCAACAGTGTTGCAGGTTTAACAAGCCTTTATAACAGGTCTGCACGAACATTACCCCGCAAGGGAGAAAGGAGACAACCATATCTCCATTTCTAGAGGCAACCATACCTCTCCAACCTCGAAAGGGAATTCAATGCGGCGGTCACTGAGCGCAGTCGAATGTGTTGAAACCGTCGCGTCGTTTTCCTCTCAGGTCTAAAGACTCGCTTCCCACTTACCGGATTTCTTTGTGAACATTCCAAGTTCCATCCTCACCATGCTCGTCGGCATCGGAGTGACTCTGATCAGTCTCTGGTACGGCCAGAATCATGGATTAATGCCGATCGCCGCCTCGGCTCAAGCATCGCAGATAGACGGACTATTCAACACAATGATGACACTTTCCATAGGATTATTTATCCTAGTCCACGGAGTGATCGTCGTTGCTGTAATTAAATATCGCCGTCGTGAAGGAGACAATACAGACGGGCCAGCTTGGCATGATAACTTTCCTTTAGAAATTCTTTGGACAGCCCTACCAGCGGTGATTATTTTAGGTATCGGAGTCTACAGTTTTGAGATTTACAACTCAATGGGTGGCCTCGATCCGATGGGTAATCACGACCACGGTACAATGCAATCGCACTCTAAAATGCGCGGAAGTGCGATCGCAGGCACGCTGTCAGATACACCACAAAAAGCCCCTCAAATTCAGCCAGAAAAACAAATTGCCCTAGGCGTAGGTGCTGCCCCAGAAAACGAAGAAAAACCAGCAGACTTAGTAGTAAATGTCATGGGTTTGCAGTACGCCTGGATTTTTAGCTATCCAGAAAGTGGCGTTAGTTCCGGTGAACTGCATATGCCACTCAACGGCGACGTACAGCTAAATCTTGCAGCTCAAGACGTGCTGCACGCATTTTGGATGCCCGAATTTCGGCTCAAACAAGATGCAATTCCTGGGCGAGGAAGCGAACTAAGATTTATACCAAACAAAGTCGGCGAATACCGAATTGTTTGTGCTGAATTGTGCGGCGCATATCACGGAGCAATGAAAGCTGTAGCATTCGTTCACACACCCGAAGACTTCGACAGTTGGCTGAAAGAACAGCAAATTGCTAGCACTCAAAACCTAGAGCAAGCAGTTGCAGTCAATCCCGACAAGTTGTCCGATGGGGAATTTTTAGCTCCCTACGTCAGGGAAATAAAAATTAATGCTAAAACCTTAGAACAACTTCACCCAACTCATCACTAAAAATAGTCCATACCTTCATCAAAAAGGTTCGTAGTAAGGACTTTAGTCCGTCTCCCAAGGGTAAAAATGACTAAAAGGATTACTACAAAAAGTTTCGTAGTAAGGACTTTAGTCCGTTTCCCAAGGGTAAAAATGACTGAAGTCATTACTACAAACTAAGATTGAAGTTTCCACGGCGAACTAGGAAGCCTTTATTTTGTTGTTATGACACAAGCACAGTTCCAAGAAACTGCCAACCTAGAGGCTCGCGGAACAGCGCCGGCCGACAGACATTGGCGAGACTACTTCACTTTTAATACCGATCACAAAGTCATAGGTATTCAATACCTAGTCACAACTTTTTGCTTCTATCTCATCGGCGGAGTGATGGCAACGATAGTGCGAACCGAACTCGCCACACCCGACTCCGATTTTGTCGCCCCCGAACTCTACAACAGTTTATTTACTGTTCACGCCACAGTGATGATCTTCCTGTGGATCGTACCCGCAGGCGCCGGATTTGCTAACTTTTTGATTCCCCTGATGATTGGGGCAAAAGATATGGCATTTCCCCGGCTCAACGCCCTGGCTTTTTGGATGATTCCCGTAGCCGGCGTATTGCTGTTGAGCAGTTTTTTGGTGGGAGCTCCCCAGGCTGGTTGGACTTCCTATCCGCCTTTGAGCTTAGTTACTGCTCAAATGGGAGAAGAAATTTGGATTCTCAGCGTTTTGTTCCTCGGAACTTCTTCGATTTTGGGTGCGGTAAATTTTGCCGTTACCATCTTCACGATGCGGGTTCCGAGCATGAGTCTCAATGAAATGCCTTTGTTTTGCTGGGCAATGATTGCGACTTCAGCGCTGACTTTAGTTGCTACTCCAGTGCTAGCAGCAGCCTTGATTTTGCTATCCTTTGACTTGTTAGCAGGAACGGCATTTTTTAACCCGACTGGTAACGGCGATCCCGTCGTCTACCAGCATTTATTCTGGTTTTATTCGCACCCGGCAGTTTACATTATGATCATGCCCTTTTTTGGGGTGATTTCAGAAGTGTTGCCAGTGCACTCGCGCAAGCCAATTTTTGGTTATTTGGCGATCGCCTATTCCAGTCTTGCCATCAGCTTTTTGGGCTTAATCGTATGGGCGCACCATATGTTTACCAGCGGTACTCCCGGCTGGCTGCGGATGTTTTTCATGATCACCACCATGATCATCGCCGTACCCACTGGGATTAAAATATTTAGCTGGTTGGCAACTATTTGGGGCGGCAAACTCCGCCTAGTGAGTGCGATGTTATTTGGGATGGGTTTTATCTCAACATTCCTCCTCGGCGGCATCACCGGGATCATGGTAGCTTCGGTACCTTTCGACATTCACGTTCACGATACTTATTTTATCGTCGCTCACTTACACTACGTGCTGTTTGGCGGCTCAGTGTTTGGAATTTACGCGGCTTTTTACCACTGGTTCCCCAAAATGACGGGGCGGATGCTTAACGAATTTTGGGGTAGAGTTCACTTTGTTTTAACCTATGTGGGCTTTACTGTAACTTTCTTGCCGATGCACGCTTTGGGGATGCAAGGAATGCCCCGGCGAGTGGCAATGTACGACCCAAAATTTACGACAATTAATGTCATTTGTACTGTGGGCGCTTATATGCTGGCAGTCTCGACAATCCCGTTTATTGTTAACGTGATTTGGAGTTGGAGGTACGGCCCGAAAGCAGGTGACAATCCTTGGCAAGCTTTAAGTTTGGAATGGATGACGACTTCGCCACCGCCGATCGAAAATTTTGAAGGAATACCAGTATTGGCAACCGGGCCTTACGATTACGGGATGGAAAAAATTCAGAACACTGGCGAACGTCTCAGGCTGAAGTTGAGGGAAAATGCGATCGCCAGCGCCAGCGGCCAGAAACGCGGTATTCCGATTGCAGAAGCTCAAGCTTCCACATTCTTTGGCGGTACTGCAACTTTGGTCGAGCCTGAATCGGAGATAAATGTTGATTCTCCTGCTGATGAAAGTCAAGATGGCAATTAGTGATTAGTGATTAGTCATTAGTCATTAATGTCAACAAACAAGTCAAACATAGTAACGATCTGCTGTCTGACGATTAAGCTCTCGATCCCCCCTAGCCCCCCTTAGGTCGGGGGGGACAAGAAGCACTCAAAGCTCCCCTTGAGAATGCAGGAATTGGACATACTCAAAACCCCCCTTGAGAATGCAGGAATTGGACATACTCAAAGCCCCCCTTGAGAATGCAGGAACCGGACACACTCAAAGTCAACCCCTACTCCCCTTCTTAAGGGGGATTTAGGGGGATCGAGCCTCGGCTATAAACGAGAAATACAAAGTTTTTCAGACAATTGTTGGCACGAATATTCTCTTCCTTCTTCCTTCTTCCTTCTTCCTTCTTCCTTCTTCCTTCTTCCTTCTTCGTTCTTCCTTCTTCCCTCTTCCCTCTTCCCTCTTCCTTCAACTAGCAATTTATTATGCAACAAATTCCAGCGATCGATCCAGAAAAAACGGCTCTAAATTACCACCACAGCGCCGAAATAGAAGCCCACGGCGAAGAACATCCCGACCACAGAATGCTAGGCGTACTTGTGTTCTTGGGATCTGAAGGCATGATATTTATGGGTATGTTTGCCGCGTATTTGATTTATCGGGCGATGGCCCCGATGTGGCCGCCTGAAGGTACGCCCGCGCGAGAGTTATTGCTGCCGGGAATTAACACGGTAATTCTGATTGCTAGTAGTTTTGTGATTCACAATGCAGATGCTGCGATCAAAAAGAATGATGCGACGGGTATGCGAAATTGGTTGCTCGTGACTATCGCTATGGGCGTCGTTTTCTTGTGCGGTCAAGTTTACGAATACACTCATTTAGAGTTTGGGTTGACGACTAATTTGTATGCCAGTTGCTTTTACGTTTTGACTGCTTTTCACGGTTTGCACGTGACGTTTGGAGTGGTGCTGATGGCTGGGGTCGTTTGGCGATCGCGCGCGGAAGGTCACTATTCTAGCGAACACCACTTCGGCATCGAAGCGACTGAGATTTATTGGCACTTTGTCGATGTAATTTGGATTGTTTTGTTTGTGCTGCTGTACATAATTTGACCGTAGGCTTTTCTACTTAGCGGGCAGGCAAGAGGCCTGTCCCACCTGAAATTAAGACCCCCGGTTGGGGGTTTTTTATTGTTTGCGAAGTGCGATCGACCTCTACTCACTTTCTCAAAGCCGATCGCCCTAAATGACGCTAAATTAAAAGAAGCAATTCTCCCCATCCACCAGCATTGAGGAAATTATGCAGTGCGAATTGTGCGATCGACAAATGGAAGCATTAACCGCCCACCACCTGATCCCCAAACAAAACACCAAGCGCAAAAACGAAGATCCCAGCGAGACGATCGACATTTGTTCAGCTTGTCACCGCCAGATACACTCGCTATTTGACAACAAACACCTCGCCCTAGAGCTCAACACCCTAGAAAAGCTCAAAAATGACCCCGAACTCCAGAGATTTATCTCTTGGATTAAGAAACAAAAAACCGACAAACGCATTCAAGTACACGGCAAAAAAGCTTGAGTATGCCAGCAATCACCGATCGCCAATATAATTCAATACGGTTGACTTAGGGACTCGCGGATAAATAAAATACCAGTCACAATGGGATAATTGTGATATCCCATTTTGGTAAAGTTTCAGAACGTTGCCATGAGGGCAAATACTGTTTTAACTCATGAGGTAAGACTTTCA
>NZ_JAHREU010000003.1:226459-252159 GCF_020883145.1 Microcoleus sp. CAWBG27 | reverse complement strand
TGCAGTAGTATATTGTAGGATGATTTGTCTTGTGAAATAGTCTTTGGCGTCATGTATCCTATTTTATAACACTTTTTTTACTCTGCTTACTTTTTTCTCTCCTACCCCGAATTATTGAGCGGATACGGTAAAAAAATTATAATGATTGCAAACGCAGATTCCTCTGACGCAAGACGCCCGCATCTGTAATCCAATACCACGGGGGCAAAAACAAATTGAACCAGGGGCCAATAGTCTCGTGCGATCGCCCGAGTTGCGGACAAAGCTACCCAAATAGTGAAGGATGGGTAGCTTTGTCCATAAATTAAGTTACGGTTTCAAACCCCCGATCGCAAACAGCAAACAGTGAGCTAAACTCAGAAGTTACGCCATCCAAAATACCAAGAGTGCGATCGCTCGTACAATTTTATCCAAATTGCTAAGCAGGAGATAATTTTAATGGAACTCACAAGCAATCACACGATCGCGGAAATCCTCGAAAAAAACAAAGCTGAGTTACTAGCAGACTGGCTCAAAGAACTGCAAAACACCGGGCTGCGGCGGGACGACTTGATGAGAGCGAAGGAATTGCGATCGGAGTGTCAAGAGTTCCTGCAATTGCTCCAAATAGCTGTGGGACACGGTAACTTGAGCGACATCCAGACACCAGAGTGGGAAAATATGCGGCTGCTGCTGGCCGAAGTTTCGCGATCGCGCGTTCAGAGGGGCTTTACCCCATCGGAGATAGCCAGTTTTATCTTATGCTTCAAAAAGCCATTGTTCGATCGGCTTTGTCGCGAATTGACACAAAACCGCGACGCACTTGTCGAACAACTTTGGCTTTCCACCAGCTTATTAGACCAGCTCGGTCTGTGGGTGACAGAAATCTTTCTCAAAGCCCGCGAAGAAGTCATCGAACGCCAGCAGCAAGAAATGCTCGAATTGTCAACACCTGTAGTCAAACTTTGGCAAGGTATTCTCGCTTTACCCATGATTGGAACTCTTGACAGCGCCCGCACTCAAATAGTTATGGAAACTCTGTTGCAAGAAATCATGGAAACAGGCTCAGAATTTGCAATTTTAGATATTACAGGGGTGCCGACTGTTGATACTTTAGTCGCTCAACATTTATTGAAAACTGTAGCCGCCGCCCGTTTGATGGGTACTGAGTGCATCATCAGCGGCATTCGCCCGCAAATCGCTCAAACCATCGTTCATTTGGGAGTTGATTTGCAGGATATTCTGACCAAAGCGACTTTGGCAGATGCTTTTAAAGTAGCTTTGCAACGCCAAGGTTTAACTATTAAAAATATTAAAGAGGAAAGATAAAAAAAATGGGAATTGGCCAAACAGGGCATTGGGCAAACAGGTCATTGGGAATTGGGCAAACAGGGAATTGGCCAAACAGGGCATTGGCCAAACAGGGCATTGGGAAGAAGGCCAAACAGGGCATTGGGCATTTGGTAATTTGTAATTGGTAATTTGTAATTGGTAATTGCTCTGTGACTTACATTGATAACCGCTATATTGTGTTTATGCGTAAAAAAATATTTGATTCAAAACTCAAATAGAGGTGAATTTATGGAACGGATTCCTATCCTGCAAATGGGAGAATTTCTGCTAGTCACAATCCAAGTAGATATGCACGATCGCTTGGCAATGACTTTGCAAGACGACCTGACAAACCGTATAGTAAAAACTGGAGTCAAAGGAGTTTTAATAGAAATCTCTTCCCTGGAAATCGTAGATTCTTTTATCGGTCGCATTCTCAATAATATCGCTACAATGTCGCGATTTTTAGATGCAGAAACGGTTGTGGTGGGGATGCAGCCGGCGGTGGCGATTACGCTGGTTGAATTGGGGCTTTCTTTGACAGGAGTTCGGACAGCTTTAAGCGTTGAGAAGGGGATGAATTTATTGCGGAAATCCTTGGGTTTGTCTGATTCAGAGGTGTAAATAATCGATGAATTGTCCGGTGATTTAGATATAGGGCATTAAAAAATAGGTTTGTTTTTCAGTTGAAAGTTAATCCTTGACAGTTGACAACAACCTCTACCCAGAAGGAAGACAATTAGAGTAATGAATTATCTGATATTATGTCTGCTCGATTGACCAATAATACCAATTTTTTATGAGGCTGCATAGAATTCCGATCCCCCCGGCGCCTTGAGGGCGGACACTCTTGGCACGGCCCCTACTAAGGGAGGAACAAGATTTCTCCTCAAAGTCCCCCGGGAGGGGAATTTAGGGGGATCGAGATATGTGCAACGACCCATTAAATTGGTATAAGTAAGGTTTGTAGTGCGGACTTCAGTCCGCAGAATAAAGCGGACTGAAGTCGAATGGCACTGAAAAAGGCTTAATCACCTTCGTAGTTTAGCTTTCAAGACAGAGCGAGGTTCCTGCATTCGAGAATACGGTTTCGGCCTTCGTTTTAAAACTCTGGGCTCAGAACGCCCAGGTCGAATCGTAAGTAAATTAGTTGCCACCTGTTCCAAAAGTAATTGACGCCATTGTCGCTGTTGGCGTTTTCCTGTAGTTGCCAACAGCGTCAATAACAGATTAAACTGTTGCCTAGTTGATTGGAATGAGAGTTGAAAAACTGTATTTTCTGATGAAGATACAGCCTGCCACATAATGGTACGTAATAAATTGTAAGCTAATAAGTGTGTCCAGATTTCTTTTCTCACCATCACCGGAGTTTTAGCTGTTAACATCTCCATTTTTAACGTGGTTTTGAGATAGCGTAAATTGACTTCGGCTGCTGACCAACGTAATCCATATAAAGCAGTCAATTTTTTGACAGTGTACCGCGCAGTGCATCCACCAATGTTGTGACTACAATTATCCGCTCATCTCTAAAACCACGGTGCTTAATTCGCAAGCATACTTCTCGGACAATGAAACTAGACGGCAATGCCTCGAATTCCTCATTGGTCATGTGGTTGGGACGCTGTTGAGGCTTATTCCAGACAACTTTATGGTCGCCTATTCCTAACTTTTTGCCCCGTCTAAAGTCTGTTTTGCGGAGATGATTTTTACGAAAAACAGCGTCGGCTCCTTGCTGTTTTACTAAAACTAAATCGACATAATTACCGTAAGCTTGATCTGCTAATACTACATCCTCGGGGACTAAATTTCCATAAATCAAACGGCTCATCACAATCTCACTCACCGCCAAGGATGCTATGCCAGCGGATACCACAGCCCCAGTTAGTAATGAAAACATTACCACCATTTTCGCAATGGGAAATCCACATCCTGGTTTTTGATTGCTGTGTTGCGGATACTCGGCTTGATTTTCATCCGTATCACTCATCAATACTGTTGTCCCATCTAATACTCGCACTCGTCGTCCACACCATTGTTTTTCTATGCTCCCTTCTTTTTCTAAGGCCTCTGCGACTATGGGTACTAACTGTTGAACAAGTTGTTCTGGTAGTCGTTTACGAGCTTTACTATATGCCCCTGTGTCAGAAGAAGGAGGCTTGGCTCCGGCTGCACTCAGCCACGTACTCATCCGCTTCACGGCTTGACTCAAACTTTTGTCGGGATCTAGTACCTGGGATACCATCGCCCACAGGGTGACGGATGGTGTGTAGATGCTTTGGTAGTAGGTGATCTTCTCTTTCGCTAGAAGCTCTTGGATTAAGGCATCTGGCAGCAGCTTTTCCCAAGGTGAGGCAACGCTTTGCAAAAATTGTTGTTTGAGAATGGACGCACGATTTGACATAATGGAAAGACATATTTTGGTTTGTAAGGCAATTATCTATGTATATCTTGCCTTACAGATTTTTTTTTGGTCACTTTTTCAGTGCCATTTGACTGAAGTCCGCACTACAAACAGTTTTTGTGATAGCAATCAACCGGACATGATATGATTTTAATTTCTCCTTAAAAGGAGAGGCTTTCAACTAATTCTTTCTGGTAAATAAGTTTTTGATACTGTGAAGATTTATTACAAGGAACTCGCGTGAGGAGTGTCACTTCTATGTTTTCTGGAGAAGTTCTATTTTAACTAGAGTAGCCGCCATGTCAAAACGTGAGACACTAGAAATTCGATCGTCCTCCGATATAGTCCACGTCCGACAGCAAGTGCGAACCTGGGCTGTAGCAATGGGATTCGGCTTGGTAGACCAAACGAAAATTGTTACCGCAGCCAGCGAACTCGCCCGCAATACTGTAGACTACGGCAAGGGGGGAACTGTAACTCTAGAAATGCTTCAATTAGGTACTCGCAAAGGGCTGCGGCTGATATTTGAAGACAAGGGCCCGGGAATTCCAGACATTGAATTGGCGATGACTGATGGTTATACTTCCGATCGTGGTTTGGGTTTGGGGCTCAGCGGTTCTAAGCGGTTGATGCACGAGTTTGAGATTGTTTCTAAGGTGGGTAAGGGGACTAAAATTGCGATCGTCCGTTGGAGATGAGAGGGGTTCAACAGTTGACAGTTGATAGTTGACAGTTGACAGTTGGGGGAGAGGGGTTCAACAGTTGACAGTTGACAGTTGACAGTTGACAGTTGACAGTTGACAGTTGTCGGTTTTTGAAACGATTGATGATGGGCAAGAAACTGGGTTTCTCCGAGTTTTAGGTTGGGTAACTAGAAATATTCTCAGAAATTAGTTTTCTGAAGTCAGTAACAACTAACAACTAACAAATAACAACTAACAACTAACAATTAACAATTAACAACTAATTACTTTTGAAATGTGCACTAGCTTGAGATTAGAACTAGACAAATAATGATAAATGTCCTAGCCTTACCCGTAACAGAAGAAAGTCAAGTCGGAGAAGCGCGACGAATTGCAGTCGCCCTCGCGGCCGAAGTTGGATTTAATGAGACCGATCGCGGTAAAGTTGCAATTGCGATCGCCGAAGCAGCAAAAAACGTTGTCAAACACGCCCGCGAAGGAGAAATTTTGCTGCAAACCGTACAAACAGCGGCAGGATATAGCATTCAAATAGTAGCGCTAGACCGGGGGCCGGGTATGGCAAATGTCGGTCAGTGTTTGCGGGATGGTTTTTCGACTGCGGGAACTCTGGGAACCGGACTCGGCGCGATTCAACGCCTTTCTAGTTTTTTTGATATTCATTCTGTACCGAAACTGGGGACTGCTTTGTTAATGCGACTCTCCCCTACCCAGAATCGGGCGGAAGCTTCGGAAAACAGCAATTATTTGGAATTTGGGGTTGTTCGCTTGCCCAAAGTAGGAGAGCAAATTTGTGGCGATTCCTGGGCAACGCAAAATCATCTGAACAAAAATCTGATTTTAGTTGCTGATGGGCTTGGCTACGGGGTTTTGGCTGAGGAAGCGTCTCAGGAAGCTGTGCGAGTTTTTGAGGAAAACGCTAAACTCGGGCCGAAAGCTATTTTAGAGAAGGCTCACGCTGCTTTAAAAAATACCAGAGGAGCGGCTGCTGCGATCGCCCAGATCGATCGTACTCAAAAAACCATCTGTTTTGCCGGAGTTGGCAACATTACTGGTGTAGTGTTCACAGATAACCAAGCCCGCAGCATGGTTTCCTACAACGGCACTGTGGGACACATGATGCGTAAAGTAGCAGAATTTGTCTATCCTTGGTCGTCCCATTCCTTGTTAATTATGCACTCCGATGGTTTGGCGGCACAGTGGGATTTAAACCGCTACCCGGGTTTGGCTGCGAGACATCCGGCTTTAATTGCAGCCGTACTCTACCGAGACTTTAAACGCACTCGCGATGACATGACAGTTGTAGTAGCCAAGTTCAACAGTTGACAGTTGACAGTTGACAGTTGACAGTTTAAGAGCGACCTCTACCATTAAGTCCGAGAATTGAAGTAATGAATAGTCTGATTTTAATTTCTCCCTCAAAGCCAGAGGCTTTCAACCAATTCTTTCTGGTAAGACAAGCAGCTTGAGAATATTTGCTAACAAGCGTGAAACTGTAGGCTAACTATAAATCACGATCGTCATGAGTGATTTCCCGATCGACAATCCCCAATGCTTCAATGCGAAAAAGGCATGATTTACCCAATTCTGACAACGGAAGTCCGCTTTGAACAAGACATCGTACAAGTACGTCAAAGAGCTCGCCAAATTGGCGCATTGTTGGGATTCGATTCCCAAACACAAACCCGCATCGCGACAGCAGTTTCCGAAATTGCTCGCAATGCTTTTAAATATGCAGGTGGTGGTAAGGTAGAATTTTTTGTGGAAGGGGAATCGCCACAGGTTTTTCGGACTCGGATTTCTGATAGCGGGCCGGGAATTGCTGATTTAGCTCAGGTTTTGGGCCCCAATTTTCGATCGCAAACTGGTGCTGGCCTCGGTTTAGCAGCAGCCAAACGGTTGATGGATGAGGTGCAAATCGATTCGGCGCGCGATCGCGGGACGGCTGTACAATTAATCAAGCAGTTTTCTAAGCAGATGCCTGCGCTGAGTGCGATCGAACTAAACAAATTACTTGATAAACTAGCCCGCCAAATTCCTGAAGATCCCTATGCGGAAATTCAGCAGCAAAATCAAGAATTGCTGCGTACTTTAGACGAACTCCGCCAGCGTCAAGAAGAACTCGTACAGTTAAATCAAGAACTAGAAGATACGAATCGCGGAGTCGTCGCACTTTATGCCGAATTGAACGATAAAGCCGAATCTCTCCAGCGAGAGGGCGAACTCAAAACCAGCTTTCTCTCCAACATGAGCCACGAGTTTCGCACTCCGCTAACGACAATTCTCAGTATTTCCGAAATCTTGTTAAATCGCATCGACGGAGAACTTTCGCCGGAACAAGACAAGCAATTAAATTTTATTCGCAAATCTGCCGAATCTCTGGCAGAACTTGTTGATGATTCGTTAGATTTAGCTAAGGTGGAAGCCGGAAAAGTAACGGTTCGCGTGGCTGATTTTGAAGTCGAAGATTTGTTCAGTGCGCTGCGCGGAATGATGCGCCCCTTGCTACCGCAAAACTCGCCCGTCAGTCTCATTTTTGAAGTGCCTTTGGAAGTGCCAACTCTTACTACGGATGAGGGAAAAGTTTCTCAGATTTTGCGGAATCTGATTTCTAATGCGCTGAAATTTACCGAAGCGGGAGAAGTCAGAGTTGCCGCCGAAATGGGAAAGGGGGGAATGGTTACTTTTTCAGTGGCTGATACGGGTATAGGAATTCCAACTGCCGACCAAACGCGGATTTTTGAAGAATTTGTCCAAGTGGAAAATCACTTGCAGAAGGGGGTGAAAGGCACGGGATTGGGATTGTCTCTGTGTAGAAAAATGGCGGAATTTCTGGGGGGGAGTATTGAAATAGAAAGTTCGCCCGGGGTGGGTTCGACTTTTTTGGTGAATTTGCCGATCGCCTATGCTGGAGAGTCAGAAGTATCTGCGAAAATCTCGGCATCTCAACCAGAGGAAACAGGGCGGGCGATCGAGAATTTGCGATCGGCTGCGCGCGATTTCGCACCAAAAGTTGCGATCGTGAAGGAGCAAAAGAGTTTTTCGCTATTTGGTGAAAGACTTGCGGGCAGAAATCCATTGTACTGTGACGTGCACCGCCAACGATGGTAAAGTTTCGAGGTGTGGATATCGCGATCGATCGATTAGGATAACAAACATGGTTTGTAGTGCGCTCTCCCATTCCGCAGCAGCAGAGCGGACTGAAGTCCGTACTACGAACCCTTATGCTGTAAAATGTATGCGTTCTCAGTAGTAACCGTAGGGTGTGCCGCCATTCACAATCTCTCAAAAAACGATTTTTCCAGTAGCGGCGCACCGCTGGCATCGATCGCCTAGTGCAAACAAATTTTAATAGTTAGTATTAGCTTCAGTGTCGATTTAAAAAACAATGAAACAGTAGCCTCGCGCTCCCAACCCACATACAGAATCAGCCCTTCCCACTTCTGCAATCTAAAATCCCAAATCCAAAATCTAAAATCGCATGACTTTCATTTCCCTTCAATATGCCCTGTTTTTGTTAGTTTTGTTCGCGGCTTACTGGTTGGTTCCCCTGCGGTGGTGGCGGCTGTTTGTCATGCTGGCGGGAAGTCTGATTTTTTACGCTTCGCTGCAAATTTGGTACATTCCTCTGCTGTTAGTCGGTGTTGTGTTTAATTACTGCTTGGCGATGGCGATTGGGGAACCTTTGGATTGGCGGATTGCTAATGAATCTTGGAATCGCCGGCGCTTGTTGGTACTGTGGCTGGGAATAGGGCTGAATGTTTTGCTGCTGCTGGGTTTTAAGTATGTACCTTTTTTCTTGAATTCGATCGGCACTTTGTTAAATTGGCCTGTTGCTCTCGACGGTGCTAACTGGGTAAAAACTCACGTCATCGCACCCCTGGGATTGAGTTTCTTTTGCTTTGAATGCATTGCTTATTTGATTGACGTGTACCGAGGCGCGCCGGCTGCTACTTCGCTGCTGCACTTTGCTGCTTACAAGTTGTTTTTTGCGAAACTGATTTCCGGGCCCATTACTCGCTATCATAACTTGATATATCAACTCAAATCCCAGAAATTTCCGACGCCCGATCGCATTTCTGAGGCCCTTTGGACGATCGCCTTTGGTGCAGTCAAAAAAGGTCTTTTCGCCGACAACTTGGGAATTTATGTCGATTTAAGTTTTACCAACTTGCAGCGCGCTGGTAGCGAGGATTTGTGGCTGGCGATTTTTGCTTACGGGCTGCAACTTTATCTCGATTTTAGCGGCTACGTTGACATGGCGCGCGGTACTGCTTTGCTGCTGGGTTGGTACTTGCCACCAAATTTTGATTTTCCTTATTTTAGTACGAGCATCGCTGATTTTTGGCGGCGCTGGCACATGACTTTGGGGGATTGGCTGCGGAATTATTTGTATTTTCCCTTGGGAGGTTCGCGCGTTGGTTTGTGGCGCACTTGTTTCAATTTGTCTCTCGTCATGTTAATTGCGGGAATTTGGCACGGTGCAGCTTGGGGATTCATAGTGTGGGGGGGTTTGCACGGTTTGGCTTTGGCGGTGCACCGGGTGACGGATGTGACTTTTAAGAAGTTGCGGATCGACTTTTTGTGGGAAAATCCGATCGGAATGGCGATCGGTTGGCTGTTAACTCAGGCGATGGTTTTTGGTAGTTGGATATTTTTCCGGCTTCCCGATTTAAAGAATTCGGGATGGGCTATTTCGCATTTGTGGGGGCATCCTGCTGATGTGCAGTTTTCGCATAAAGTTTATGTGGAAGCTTTGGGCTTGGAAAGAATACATTTAACTTGGATGTTGGCTGCTGTGGCTGTTGCTATGCTGGGGAATTATATTTTGAGCCGGGGTTTGAAGTTGGAGTTGAATTGGCCAGTGAAATTGGTGTTAGTGCCGCTTTGTTTGTATGCGGTTTGGGTGTTGGCGCCGGAAGGCGGTTTACCTTATATTTATTTCGATTTTTAGGGTATGATACTAAATCTGGGTAACATATCCCCCTTGATGATTGAACCGCGAAGACGCGAAGAACGCGAAGAAAGAAGAAAGAAGAAAGAAGAGTCAGAAGATAAAGGGAGGTTGTCAAATCGGATTTGCTATAATACCAAGTTCAAGTTAAAAACCCCGTTTATTTCTTATACCAAATCCGGGTCAGAAAACCCCTTTATAATCCACGATTGGGTAGGGTGCGTCGCTACGAAAAACTCTGGCTGCTTGCAACTATTTTTGAGCGATGCACCCTACGACTAACTTTTATCGTTTCCGGTTGTATCGGAATTATTTAACCGCAGAGGGCGCAGAGGGCGCAGAGAGAGAAGATAGAGAAGATAGAGATGAATAGAAGATGATGCAATCGGATTTGATATTATTGGTGCTTTGATATGCACTCTACAACTGATAGGAACACCAGTCACTCCAGCTACCGACATAGAGTTTAGCAGCGGGAATTCCGGCGATTTCTAAGGATAGTAAATTTACGCAAGCTGTTACGCCGGAACCGCAATAAACGATGATTTCTTCGGCTTTTTCTAATTCCGTCCACCGCTGTTTTTGTTCGGAGTTCGATCGCACTTTTCCAGTTTCCTCGGTCACTCCTTGCCAAGGGTAGTTGACAGCACCCGGAATGTGGCCTGCAATAGGGTCTATCGGCTCCCGCAAACCCTCGTATCTCTCACTTTCTCGCGAATCAACCAAAACTGTCTCCGGCAAGTCTTTTCGCTCTTTTACAGCCTCGATATCTACCGCCATATCTGGCTGCAATTGCACTACAAATTTACCCGCGCGAGGTTTTGTCCAAGTATCTGTTACCGGATATCCCGCCGCTTTCCAAGCGCTGAAACCGCCGTCTAACAAAGCGACTTTGCTGTGTCCCATGTATCGCAGCAGCCACCACAAACGAGATGCAAATGCCAGTCGCGAATCGTCATAAGCCACGACTAAAGTTTCTGATGAATTAATGCCGATAGCGCTGAATTTCTTAGCTAATTCTGCAATATTGGGCAGCGGGTGTCTGCCGCCGTGGGTGCCAACTACACTCGCCAGATCTTCGTTTAAATCTAAATAGAAAGATCCGGGAATGTGACTTTCTTGATATTGTTTTTGTCCCAATTTTCGATCGGCGAGAGCAAATCGACAGTCCACAATTACCACTTGCGGATTTTCGGTATTGGCGGCCAACCATTCAGGGGAAACGATTAAATTGTTGTCATTCATAACTATTCAAATTTGTGATAGGACATCTCTCGGTACTTCATAAATACCCGCAGAATATCTAGGCTAATTCTTAGGTATGTAGTTGCGCTTAAGCGCTCTTTGAGATATATAAGAAATAGCGCTAGAGCTAGGCTAATTCTTAGGTATGTAGTTGCGCTTCAGCGCTCTTTGAGATATATAGGAAAGAGCGCCCAAGCGCAACAACGTACCTTTCGTTCTCCGGTTCGGCTTTTTGGAAGATCTAGGCTAATTTTTAGGTATGTAGTTGCGCTTCAGCGCTCTTTGTTATATATATGTAAGAGCGCTCAAGCGCAACTACGTACCTTTCGTTCCATGACTAATTTATCGAGAAGGAGTTGCTTTATCCGGTTCTGCTTTTTCGGAATTAGCTTTCTTAGGATTAGGTTTTTCGGAGCTTTCTTTTTCGGGATTGGCTTTCTTAGAAGTTGCTTTATCCGGTTCTGCTTTTTCGGAATTAGCTTTCTTAGGATTAGGTTTTACCGCTGTTGCGGGAGTTGGCTCTAGGGGAGGTGGATTTACTGCTGATTCTTGAGCGTAAAGCAGATATTTTTGATACTCGATTACTTTTGTCTGAGCTAGTTCGTGGTTGGTGCTGGACACGGGTACTCTTCTCATCAACGATACCGCTTCTTGCCAGCGATCGGCAACGATCGTCCAATCTTCCTTCGTTTTTGCCGATCGCCCTAACTCTGCTGCTTTGACTGCACTGTTAACGGCTTCTCGAAAGGTATCCGGTACAGTTGCTACATTGGCAGTAGTTTCATCTGGATTCTTCAGAGCAGTTGCTGGCGGCTCGTTTAACATCTTACTGACAAATGCCACCACGGCGATCGCCAAAATACCCGTTACCAGCCCGACAACTATGAAAGTCGATCGCAATCGGTTCTCAAATGCAGCCAATTCCGGCGATTTCTCCTCATCCATATCTGTACTCTCTCTTTCTGTGCGATCGTCCATATTAGCAACAGCAAGATTTGGCACTGATTCTCCTGCAAAGCTTTGTGGTTCCAAAATGCTGCTCTCCAAACTAAACTCTTGACTCCAAGCAGCCCCAATCTCACCGCTTTCTCGCCCCTCAACCTTCACTTTGCGAATCGAATTCGGCTGCAAATCCGTCAGTTTTTCACGGACAAAATCAACTAATGTATCTTCTATCGGTAGTTGCTCTGCCTCCAGAATTACATCCAAACAGTCGCCGTTGAGATTCGCGGAGGCTGCGATCCCTTCAGATGGCAACTGGCTGTTGAGCCAAGATGCGATCGCCTGTGGATTTCCCTGCTTGGCAAGTTCCTGAAAATTAAGCTCTGTCATAGCTGGACACCTGATTGCAGAAAGAAAGGAAGAAGGAAGAAGGAAGAAGGAAGAAGGAAGAAGGAAGAAGGAAGTTCGGCAACGGATTCTGTAGCGGATGTAACGGATGTAACGGATTCAGTCCGATGGAAGTCGGAAGAAGGAAGTCGGAAGAAGGAAGTCGGAAGAAGGAACTAATAGTTTTTTTGAGTTGAAAACACCATAACTGAAATTCAACGAACAGTATAATCTATCTCGGTAAATCCCAGATCAAAGATGCAAATAATTTCTCTCTGTCTCCGTCCCATCTCTTGGGGAAGGACTGAAGTCCTTACTACGAACCGAACTCAGGTTCGTAGTGAGGACTTCAGTCCTCAGAAATTTGATATCGGGCGCGCAACTCCAGATACCACAACCGTAGCGCCTCAAACGGACATCCGGCTGGAAAAAGACGCAGTACGCCCGGATTCGAGATTGGAGATTAAAAAATTGTGCGATCGCAGTGCCATCGACGGACAGCGAGTGATATCATCATTTAGTCAATATTCTAGTTTTTATAGCAAATAGCTCGATCGCACAATGATAGCAATAGCAATTTTAGCTGCTGGACGCGGCACGCGCATGAAATCTGACTTGCCCAAAGTTCTCCACGAATTGGGTGGTCGATCGCTAGTTGAACGAGTCCTCCAAAGTTGTCAAGAAATTGAAATTTCCCGGCGACTTGTCATAGTCGGTTATCGAGGTGAACTCGTTAAACAATCGCTGATGGAAAGTCAAGAAATACCGGAAAATCCTGATTTTCCTCCCCTAGAATTTGTCGAACAAACCGAACAATTGGGAACCGGTCACGCCATCCAGCAATTGCTGCCTCACTTACAGGGATTCCAAGGAGATTTGCTGGTATTAAATGGGGATGTACCTTTGCTGAGGGCAGAAACTATCAAACAATTGATGGCAATTCACCAACAGCACAAAAACTCTGCTACTATATTGACAGCTAATTTGCCGAATCCTCAAGGATACGGGCGAGTATTTACTGACAGTCAAAACTTTGTCCAGCAAATTGTCGAAGATCGCGACTGTACAACAGCTCAAAAGAAAAACCAGCGAATCAATGCAGGTGTTTATTGTTTTCACTGGCCGCATTTAGAGAAAATTTTGCCAGATTTAAAAGCAGACAATGACCAAAAAGAATATTACCTCACTGATACGGTAAGCATTCTCTCTCCCGTGATGGCGGTGGATGTTGAAGATTATCAAGAAATCTTGGGAATTAACGATCGCAAACATTTAGCCACAGCTTCCGATATTTTGCAAGCCCGGGTAAAGGATAAGTGGATGAAAGCGGGCGTGACGCTGATCGATCCCAACAGCATCACGATCGACGATACCGTAGAGTTGCAGCCGGATGTGGTAATTGAACCGCAAACTCACTTGCGGGGTAAAACTTCGATCGCCTCTGGAAGTCGCATCGGGCCCGGTAGTTTGATTGAAAACAGTCAAATCAAAGAAAACGTGACTGTGCTTTATTCGGTAATTTCGGACAGTACGGTGTCGGAAAATTCACGAATTGGGCCCTACGCACACTTGCGGGGACACGCACAAATAGGCGCAAACTGTCGCGTCGGCAATTTTGTAGAATTGAAAAATACTCAAATTGGCGATCGAACTAATGTCGCTCACTTGTCTTATTTAGGCGACGCGACTTTGGGAGAAAAAGTCAACATCGGTGCAGGGACAATTACCGCCAATTACGACGGCAAAAATAAGCACAAAACTCAAATAGGCGATCGCACTAAAATCGGTGCAAACAGCGTGCTAGTTGCACCGATAACTGTGGGGGAAGATGTGACTGTGGCCGCAGGTTCTGCGGTAACGGAAGATGTGCCGGACGATTGTTTAGTAATTGCGCGATCGCGCCAAGTTATCAAACCAGGTTGGAAATTGAAAGATCGAAACAAAGAACTAGGTTTGTAGTGAGGACTTTAGTCCGCAAAAAGAACTAGGTTTGTAGTGAGGACTTTAGTCCGCAAAAAAAACTAGGTTTGTAGTGAGGACTTTAGTCCGCAAAAATAACTAGGTTTGTAGTGAAGACAGGTTTGTAGTGAGGACTTTAGTCCGCAAAAAGAACTAGGTTTGTAGTGAGGACTTTAGTCCGCAAAAAAAACTAGGTTTGTAGTGAGGACTTTAGTCCGCAAAAAGAACCAGGTTTGTAGTGAGGACTTTAGGCGACAGAATTTTCACTCTGACTGCAATCATCACTACAAATACTTTCGTGCGATCGCGCGTGGAGGTAGTTGTTAATCGCTTTGGCGATTTCTACTTGCTTGTAAGGGTTCATAGTGTGGGGAAGGGATATGCGATCTCCTCCAGAAACTAACAGTCTAACTTGGTACCAAACATCATGATCCCGATCTCTCGTGCGATCGACTTCCACCCCATAAATCTCGAACAGAGAGCGTTTAATTACTTTACGAGCCAACAAACCCCGCCGTTTAACAGTCAAGGTGTTGGAAGTTCCATCGAAGCTGTAGGTTTCTTTATTTCCCAAGGCGATGACTCCGACTCCTGCGAGCAAAAATATGCCTCCTGTCCATCCCAACCAGCGATCGTCTTGGCTTAAGCGCAGCAAGCGAGATTTTGCATTTTTCAGATAAAAATTGATGTCGGAAGCAACAGCCTCTTTATTCCCCCAGTTAGTCGAGTTAGCACTCAAAGGAACATCGCCAACATTCGTCACAAGTACAACTCTGCTTTTGGCTCCAAATCTTTCTACTTTTGCTCCCTGCAAAGCAGCAAGATGAATTTCTTGGATGTTCGATCCCAGTAAGTGCGATCGCACCAACTGGCAATTTCCTTGTTTTTCCTGCGATCGCTGGCAGATCAAAGTTGCTGCATGATAGTCAAAAGTCAGCCCGATCAGTCCAAATGTCATTAATAAACAACTAGGGAACCAAAAATCCAATATGCTTTTGGTCTGAATTATTAGTTCAGTTGCCGTGTGCTTAATTATTTTCATTTACTTCACCCTTTAACTCCAAAACTGATGTTACAGATCGACTTCCCGACCAGGCTAGGTCAAATTGTTAACTTATATATTATTGGAAGCGATCCTATGGAATAACCCTTTTTATCTTGCTAATAGGCTAGCACTAAAATTTCTGACCGACAACAAGTGTCGCGAGTTAAGCTGCGGCTGCGTTTGAGAGAGCTTTCCGCGATCTAAGGAGATGAATCGTAAAAATATATTAATTATCTCATTGGGAGTCAAACGTTAGCTTTCTAGCGCGATCGTACAGGAAGTAATGGCAAACAAAAATGAAGAAAACTTTATAATGTAACAGAATGTAAAGTTTATTGGCGCCTACCTAAGTATCGTTAATTATTGATTTGGGCGATTCAGCCCAGAGGGATAGCTACGCCGCGCGTACTTAAAGTCGCAGGTGCATTCATTTAGTGCGATCGCTTGTCCAAGTAGCTACAAATCAAGTCAGCTATTATTTGTTGTTTTTGCTTGCTGCTGTTAAAGTATAACGGTGTTTAGAAAGATGAGGTACGTTGTTGGGCTTCAGCCCCTATACGCTTAGTGGTTATATAGCCTGTCAGTCATACCTCATCTTTCTG
This sequence comes from Microcoleus sp. CAWBG27, assembly GCF_020883145.1. Taxonomy (NCBI): domain Bacteria; kingdom Bacillati; phylum Cyanobacteriota; class Cyanophyceae; order Oscillatoriales; family Microcoleaceae; genus Microcoleus; species Microcoleus sp. CAWBG27. The sequence goes on along the minus strand of NZ_JAHREU010000003.1, from coordinate 236,612 downwards.
ATAAATGCTATAGTAGCGAATACCTTAATTTTTATATTTTCCTGTGCCTACTTCTACTCATAAATCTCGGAATAAAAGTATTGGGTAAAATTATTCACCCGCCCACCCGTTATTCAACAGTCATTTTGCCGAAAGTTCTATCAAATCTATAGATTATAATTCTTCGCGTTTCCAAACATATTTCAATACCCCACCCAGCACAAATATACTTCCAAATATCCATCCAAACCAGCGATCGTCTTGACTTAGATTCAACGATTTGCGATCGGCATTTGCAACAAAATTATTGATTTCGTTAGCAATATAATTTTTATCGCCCCAACGAGTGTTGTAACTCGTAAACGAAATTCTGCCCGATTTGGTTAAAAGTACAACTCTGCCGCCATCCTTCTTACCTGTAATAACTGTGGCTCCCAGTAAATCATCCAGAGATATTTCTTCAGTAGTAGAACCCAACAAGGTTGATTCTTTTAGTTGACAATTGCCTTGTTTAGATTCTATTCTCTGGCAACTGAGAGTTGTATTTTTTGGCGCAAAAAATAGCCACAAACCAACGACAATTAAGGGCAAGCTAGACAATAAATCCAGCCAGATGTTAGAACGTTCAATTTTTAATTCATTATATGGTGTTCCCTTGAGTTTTTTCATGAATTCATCCTTTTGATGGTACAAAAAATTGAATTGCTTATTTTTGTGTTGTTTCCATTCTATCATGCACAGATTATTTGACAAGGCCTCCGGTGCACTTGCTTGGCAAAGATATTGCTTCAGTGCGATCGTAGCTAGTCAAAACATAGCTGCGGATTAAGTCAGCCATTTGGCATTGTTCTGTTACTGAATTGCTTCTCAAACAAATGCGATCGCAACCCAACATTAATAACTCAACATAGTAGCTATAATTTCCTTCGCTATCTCCTATTTCCTCTAATTCCACCGCACAAATATCGCGAATTGATCGTTCGGCAACATGATTAAGCGACAAACCCCGTCGTTTAACGGTCATTTTCCCCAAAGTTTTATCAAAGATATAGATTTCAGATATCGCGCCGTCCAACAAACACAGGGAGAATAACAAAAATATGCCTCCCCCTATCCAATTGCAGGCAAAGATAATCTGCAAGAATCCGATTGCGACAAAAGGAGAAATCAATAGCAATCCATTCCAGATTCTAGAAGTTTGAATTATTAGTTGGGTTGGTGTTTGTTTGAGAACATTCATGAATTTATCCTGTTATTATTGTTGGAAAATAATGTGAATTACTAATTTATAATCCACGGATTATTTAGTCCGGCGGCCGACGATCGCCATTTTGGTATTGTCAACAGCCTGGACAGCACAAGCATCGTCCGGAAGCACCTGCAAAGCTCTGTTAAAATTGATTAAAGCCGTTTGATAGTCTCTCTGTGCGTAGCAGACATAGCCAAGTTTCATTGATTTTTTGAATTCATCTTTGTTACCGGGTACAGATGCTGCATCAAATCGAGGAGATGGCTGAGTACCCGGAGATGATTCTTGAGTTGCTGGTGGGTGGGGAAACATCGGTTTGTTGAGTCTAAGTGCATCAATCTTGATAAGATGAACCTCACTTTCCCAGCATTCCCCAATAAACCACGCCGTACAGTTGAGCAGCCTGCATAGCTTCCTCGTCATAGCCTTGAGCTTTGAACAAAGCCTCGGCCTCTTTGAGATAGCCCATTGCTTGTTCTTTATTGTTTATTTTGTCTTGACTAATCAAAGCTAATCCCAATTTCATGCGAGCATCAGCATCATTAGCATCACTTTTAATTGCTGTTTTCCAGTGGGCAATTTCCTCTTCTATAGTCTCCCATTTAAGTTCGTTAGAGTTTTCGGTAGGAAAGCCATCAATACCGTAATTGGTGATATTCAAGAATGTCGCAATGACTTCGGCTGTTTTGTGCTTGCTTCCTACACCAGTGCTGAAGCTAGAAGTTAGAGGAACACGTCGCTTACCTGAGTTCAACACCAGACATACACGATAGGTATTGCTCTCACTGCTCGACATCTCCTGTATTTCCACACCTGAAATATCTTGAAGCAGGTGTTTGATCAGTTTCTTTTTGCCAATGAGTGGTTTATGCCGCTTGATAGTCATATGACCGAGATTTTTGTCAAATGCAATGGTCTCAATTTCTACAAATATCACTATCAGCAAACCAACGACAGCAAATAAATAAAGGAAAAAACTGCCAGAAGACAAACCTCCAAATACGCCGACTAATAAAAAACTCCCCCCAACAAATAGCCCCATCCAAAATGCGAACATTTCTACGAATTCTAGTTTGTCTGCTGTTTGTTTCATGATTTTATGTAGAATGAATTTCAAGAGAATGTGAACGTGGATTATTTAGTTTGGCTGCCGGCGATCGCCTTTTTGGTATCCGCAACACCCTTGAGGGCTTCAGCATCGCCGGGATTCGCTTGTACAGCTCTGTTAAAATTGATTAAAGCTGTTTGATAATCTCCCTTCGCATAGGCTATTTTCCCAAGCTGCATCGATTGATTGAAGTCGTATTGTTGACCGCCAACAGTACCAAAACTAGGCTCAGAAGCAGGAGATTGCTCTTGACTTGGTGATGCACCAGCGTTGAAATCAGAAGGAAAAGAAGAGGGTGATTGCTCGCTAGCTCCAGGCTGTACCATACCAAGCATTGGTCCAAAAGAACTTGCAAGACTTGAAACGAACTGGAAGCCTGCAAATAAATACATTGGCACTACAACAAGCTGCATGAAAAATGTCTTTCTGATTTTTGGATTGCTCCAATTCTTTATATAAAAAAATAATCCAGCAAATGGAACCAGCAAGTAAAGCACTCCCCAAAGATATTCTTCTCGAAAAGCTTGAGTTAATCCCCAGATATTACCAACAACACTTAAAACTAAACCTAGAGCAAAAAATAAGCCGATCGCAATTCCAGACATTTTCTATTTCTCCGCTTGATGTATAGTTGTTTGGCAAACTGTAAAGGTAAGGATTGAAACGCATTTTCAACCCGAAACTCTTTTGGCTGTTTGCTGTGTTAAAAATAGATTAGTGGTGAAAGCAGTCCGATCGCGCACAGCGAATGTTAGGATTTTGGTTAGGATTTTGACTAGGAACTCGATCGCGACTGCCACAAATGATACCCTCAAACCTCGATCGACCCGAAGAACCGTTTGTACGGGCAATTTACGACTGGGACATCGAAAAGCTTTACAGCGACTTAGCCAACGCCAAACTAGAATTCGCGCCCCACACCCGAAGAGGGCTGACACCCGTGGAAAAAAGGCACTTGTGCGGCTTGCTGTGCGGTTACAGCCCCGCTGAGATGGCGGTACTTTTGAACAAACAAATTAAGGGTGTAGAGGTTGACTTATCCAAAACTTTGTACCGATACATAGAAATATTGACAAAGCGGCCCCGAAATGCACTCAAAAATTGGAGAGACGCGATCGACTGGCTGGTAATAGCCGGGTATAAAAAACAACCGAAAACCTCATCCGGCGCAGTCTTAAAAGCCACTCTCCAGCATTCAGACAGCATTCTCTCGGCTGCGATCAGTCCCGACGGACAATTACTAGCAACCGGTTCTCACGACAGTACAGTGAAAGTTTGGAGTTTACACAGCGGGGAACTGCTGCGGACTATTTGCGGACATTCAACCCCTGTGTTGCTAGTTGCTTTCAGCCCTGCTAGCAAAACGCTGCTAACGCGATCGCGCGCGGGTACAGTCAAACTGTGGAACCTGCAAAATGGGGAACAGATGAAGCGTTTAGCAGACGTACACCGCCACGAATCTGTGGCTGTGAGTCCCGACTGGCAAATTTTGGCGATCGGCACCACCTGCGGCACTGTCAAGCTGCAACACCTCAACAGCGGCCAACTGCTGCAAGTTTTGAAAGGCTATCAAGGAGATGACATAAGTGCGATCGCCCTGAGTCCCAACGGCAAAATGTTAATAGCCAGCGGGCTGAATGCAACCAGCGGTTTCTGTCGCGCTACAGTCACTTTGTGGGAATTACCGGGGGGAGAAGTGCGGCGAACATTTGGTAGCGAAAATTATGTAGCAATTACTCCAGACAGCCAAATTCTAGTCTGTCATGCCAACAAAACGATCGCCCTGTGGAATTTGGAAACAGGCGAATTATTGCATTCGGTGCAAACCGGAATTCGCATCACTTCCGCCGCCACCATTAGCCCCGACGGGAAATATTTTGCTGTGGGCTGTTTTGACGGTACTGTTAGGCTTTGGAATTTGCGCGGCGAATTGCTGCACGCTTTGGAGGGACATTCGGGCCCGGTGTCGGCGGTGGCGATCGGGCAGTTGGGCGAAACTCTAGTCAGCGGTAGCGATAATGGTACAGTTAAAGTTTGGCAGTTGCGAATATAATATTAATCTCAATAATTATTGCTAAATTATTAAAACTAGCAAATCCTGCTAAGGACAAAAACGGACGGTTCGTAGTGCGGACTTCAGTCCGCAAAATCCCAAATACTGCGGACTTCAGTCCGCACTACAAACTAATCTGTTCGTAGTGCGGACTTCAGTCCGCAAAATCCCAAATACTGCGGACTTCAGTCCGCACTACAAACTAATACCGAAAATCAAACGTCTTTTCTAAGCAACAAAAACTAACGTTCCCTTGTTTGCTTCCAAAGTATTGCCCATTTCCGTACCGTTGTGAAAAGCACCGAGAATGATCTCGCTAGTTTTGCCGATCGCGATCGCACCATTAGCATCAATCCCGATCGCACCAAAATCTCGTTTGCGATCGTCAGCTTCCGCAAAAGAACGCTCAAAAGCAGCTTTCAAACTCAAACCATCCGTTACCCGAATCACAATTCGGGCCGCCAAACACTCATCCATGATGTGCTCGCCGATACCAGTACAGCTAACCGCCGCATTCCCAGTCGCGTAATTTCCCGCAGGCATTGCTGAGTCGCTAACGCGCCCGATGCGCTCAAAACCCTTGCCGCCAGTCGAAGTTCCAGCAGCTAAGCGTCCCTGAGTATCCAAAGCTACAACTCCGATCGTGCCAACACCCGCAGGTTCCGCCACCACAGTAGCCATTGCTTTGTTAAAATTACCTTGGCGTTCCTGCATCCACTCGTGCAAGCGCAAATCCGTCATCGGATCGTAAATTGGCAACTGAAGTTCTCGCAGCAATTCTGCCGCGCCGTAATCTGAGAGTACGCGATCGTCCGAAGTCTGCAAAAATTGAGCAAGTTCGATCGGATTTTGAACGCGAGCCACATTAATTGTGCCGCTGAAACGCTGCGCCAAACCGTCCATCAGCGAAGCACTCATCCGAATTTGCCCGTCCGACTGTACCACAGAACCCGTACCCGCATTAAATCGCGGGTCATCTTCCAACAACCGACAGCCCTGCACTACTGCATCTACGGCACTTGCGCCATTTTTCAGCAGCGGATACACTGCCTCCAAAACATCGTAAAGCGACTTCCGCACCGCTTCAATTCCGCCCTTGCTTTGCAGACAACTACCGGCACCGCCGTGAATAACTAGCTTTGGTTGCACCTGTTGCGATGCCATACTTATAACCGTGAAATTTTTCCTTTGCAATCTTAGCCTCAGTTTGGCAAATGGCAAGACATTCTTAATTTTCTGTGCTATTGCGGCGGCGGCGACAGCGATCCGAGCAGTATTTGACTTCATCCCAGCAGTCAGCCCATTTTTTGCGCCAGGTAAAAGGTCGATCGCACACCGGACACATCTTAGTCGGTAAATCAGATTTCGCTCGCTGCTTAGCCATGCTAATTTTGACAGTAGTTAGATTAACTATAGCCTTTATCAATTAGGTGAGGTAATCGGGCATCGGGAATCGGGAATCGGGAATCGGGAATCGGGAATGGTTACTTGTTAGTGATTTTTCTAATAGTCAATTACCAATGCCCAATGCCCTGTTTTGCCTTCTTCCCAATGCCCTGTTTTGCCTTCTTCCCAATGCCCAATGCCCCATGCCCAATGCCCCATGCCCAATGCCAACATCCGAATCGTCTTAGTCGAACCCGCAGGGCCGTTGAATGTGGGCTCTGTGGCCCGCGTGATGAAAAATATGGGTTTGCACCAATTAATTTTGGTAAATCCCCAGTGCGATTATTTAGGGGAAGAAGCTCGGTTGATGGCTGTGCGCGCCGCCGACATACTGGAAACGGCGACAGTAGTTGAGAGTTTGCCGGCTGCTTTGGTAGGATGTGTCAGGGCGATCGCAACTACAGGAGATGATTGTCGATCGCACCCAATGCCGCTAGAATCACCCGCAGATGCTTTACCTTGGTTGCTAGAAGCCCCCAGCGCCTTAATTTTTGGTCGAGAAGATTGTGGATTGACTAACGCCGAATTAAACCGCGCCCAGCGCTTAATTCGGATTCCCAGCAGCGATGCTTATACTTCGTTAAATCTCGCCCAAGCTGTAGCTATTTGCTGCTATGAATTGTACCGGGAAGAAAGTTCGGCAACGAGCAATGTGCGGGATGTAGCGGATAGAAGTTCGGCAACGAGCACTGTACAAGATGTAACGGATGTAACGGATGTAACGGATAATTTATCAGAAAACAGTCAGGTCGATCGACCAATTCCCCAATCTCCCACTCATCCCCCCAACAGTGCTCCGTTGGAACAGTTGGAGGGATACTACCAGCAACTAGAAGGGCTGCTGCTGAAAATTGGATATTTGCAGCCGCACACAGCAGCAAGCCGGCTGGAAAAATTTCGGCGTTTGTACAATCGTGCTTATCCCACGGTGGATGAAGTCGCCATGCTGCGGGGCGTAATTCGTCAAACAGAATGGGCAATAAAAAGTTACGCGCGATCGCCAGTTTCTGATACTCTGGATGGGGCGTTGCCGGAAAATCCAGGCGACATTAAGTCAGAGTAGTAGCAATTTGAGATTTTCAGATTGCCGATCGCAGATTGTTTAGAGATAAATTTGCTGATTTAATGGGTATTCTTGACATAAAGTGCGATCGCGATCTCAAACGCGCAGTTTCGACCCAGATTTCCGGTAAATCTAAAATCTAAAATCTAAAAGTGATTGGCTGTTGATACAAAGTAAATGATTTTCTAGAAACTTCTTGAATAATTAGGTAAAAGCTGGTAGTGTAGACTGAGAAAAAAAATGCTTTAGCGACTAAAACAGCTAAGACCATGGTCACTTAGAGTCATTATCATTTCCAGCAAATGTTGAAGCATCAAGCTGCTGTTAAATATGGCAGTTTTGTAGTAGGCATAACGGAAGAATACACATCAAAAACCCGTTCAAAGTGTGGACAGAAATTCAAATGGCGCTTTCAATATCTTGTTGAAAGCTTTGAGAGATACCTCCTTGACAGGAGAGCTTGCAGCTTTTTCTGTCTTGCCATACACGGTAGTATCAGGCTTAGTCCTGGATTTGCCGGGTTAAATGTATCTGTTAAGCTAAAAAATCTTAAACTTGAAATTTACAGTGCAGAAGGAGTAAGACGTGGCAGAGCGGTTTCCCAAACGATCGATATTATCAGTGATGTCCTCGATAGCCTCTGCCAACTCCGGCCCGCAGCCGCCTCAATCCGGCGCTTCAAGCGAGTCTGGCAAATCCAGCCGTCGCCGCCCTCCCCAACCGCCAAATAGCAATTCCGAAATTCCCCCATCAGAAACTGCGACTTTATCACCACAACCAACCCGCAGCAAGAGAAGTAGAGCCAATTCTCCCGCACCTACCTCCGAAGAATTGAGCGCGCAGGACTTTTTGTCCAATCCCCAATCAGCAATTAATCCCAGAAAACCCAGAACCACCAAAACCACCAAAATTGGGGAGGCGAAGAGTCGCCAACCTCGCAAAAAAGGCCTCGCTGCTGTCGATATGTTCGAGTTTCCCGAACCGAATTCCCCTGTCAGCACTCCCGCCAGCAATCCCATCAGCGAACCCGAAACAACAACTCCCCCCCCACCCCGTAAAAGCCGAGCCAGCGCCCCACCAGAGAGCATTCCAGACCCGGTAACAGCCCCCAAGCTCAAAAAAGCCCCCGTGCCGAAACCGCGCCCGCAAGCGAATCAGAGACCGGGCAAACGCTCTGCAACTCGGAACGTGCCGCCGTTGGTATATGCTACTCGGTTGCTGATTTTGGGAGTTGGGATGGCGGTGATTTGCGGTACGCTGCTGTCAGTGGTGAATGCTGTGAGTCGATCGGGCGTAGCGACACAGGAAACCCCCGCAGGCGAGACAAAGCCAGCCGATAGCGCAGTTGCCGCCACCGCCACCCCAGAAGCATTGCAATTGAATCAAGAAATGGCAGCTTTGAAAACACAAGTTCAGGTGATAGCAACAGAAAATGCCACTTTGACAGCGGGAATATTTCTAGTTGATTTAGATACAGGAAGCTACCTAAATTTTAACGGCGATGCTCCTTTTGCTTCAGCGAGCACGATAAAAGTGCCAATTTTAGTAGCTTTTTTCCAAGCAGTAGATGAGGGCAAAATCCAGTTAGATCAAGTGCTGACGATGAAACCGGAACACATTGTCGGCGGCTCTGGCGATATGCAAGACGACGCACCGGGTGAAAAATATTCGGCCTTGGAAGTTGCGAAAAAGATGATTGTTGTCAGCGACAATACGGCGACAAATATGCTCGTTGAGTTGCTGGGAGGTGCGGAGGTTTTAAATCAGCAATTTGCCAACTGGGGATTGAGGGCGACGGTGCTGCGAAATAAGTTGCCAGATTTGGAGGGAACGAATACTAGCAGCCCGAAGGATTTGATAAATATTATAGCTCAAGTCGATCGCGGAAATTTGGTTTCTGTCAAATCGCGCGATCGAATTTTGCAAATCATGCGCCAAACCAAAAACGATACTTTGCTACCGAGAGGCTTGGGCGAAGGAGCAGTGATTGCTCACAAAACCGGCAACATCAATACAATGCTAGCCGATGCGGGGATGGTGGATTTGCCAAACGGCAAGCGTTATTTAGTAGCAGTGATGGTGAAGCATCCGCCGGAAACCGAGAAGCCAGCTCAAACATTGATTCGGGATATTTCTAAGATGAGTTACCGCTATTTGAACGACGGGGAAACACCAGCCGATTCCAAAGTGAAAATCAAAAATTAATTGATTCACCCTAAAATAGGTTCGTAGTGAGGACTTCAGTCCGCATCCAAATCCAGGTTCGTAGTGAGGACTTCAGTCCGCATCCAAATCCGAGGACTGAAGTCCTCACTACAAACATAAAAACCTGTAACTTCGAGACTATTGAGACAATTTTTTACTCTTCCGGGTATGTTACCGCAAGTCACGTAGAGTTTACAAACTATAAATGAGTTTGTATTATGAAACTAACCACCCGACTTGCTTGTTTGCTAGCACTCTCAACCTTAGCCGTGGGAGTCTCCCCCGCCTTCAGCAATCCCCTGCGCTCTTCTCAAAGTGAATTCACGGATATTACAATTACTTCCAATAATATCGAACTGAATCGAGCAAAAAACTTAGCCCGTCAAGCAGCAGAGAATGCTAACGGCGGTTTGGGCGAATATCGAGCCGAAGCATCGATGCACGGGATTTCAGCCGAATCGCCTTTTGTTGACAATGGTGACGGTACTTGGACATTTACTTTTCAAGGTTACAAACCCGGTTCATCTGTCTATACAGTTGAGACAGTTGTGACTGTTTCCCAACATGGCAGAATCACAGTCAATTACAACGGGCGCATTCGTAGCTCAAGCCGATTTTAACATTAGGACTCTTCTAGGTATGTAGTTGCGCTTCAGCGCTCTTTTATCCTAATCTATGAAAGAGCGATGAATCGCAACAACGTACCTTTTTGATTTGAGGTATGTAGTTGCGCTTCAGCGCTCTTTGCTCCTAATCTATGAAAGAGCGATGAATCGCAACAACGTACCTTTTTGATTTGAGGTATGTAGTTGCGCTTCAGCGCTCTTTTATCCTAATCTATGAAAGAGCGATGAATCGCAACAACGTACCTTTTTGATTTGAGGTATGTTGTTGCGCTTCAGCGCTCTTTGCTCCTGATATAAGAAAGAGCGATGAATCGCAACAACGTACCTTTTTGATTTGAGGTATGTTGTTGCGCTTCAGCGCTCTTTGCTCCTGATATAAGAAAGAGCGATGAATCGCAACAACGTACCTTTTTGATTTGAGGTA